>DATBFI010000446.1:0-6202 GCA_036558585.1 Chitinophagaceae bacterium | reverse complement strand
TTTTCATGAACGGGATATTATTGCAATGGTTTTACACGCCATATCTTTTTACAAATTCTCTTATTGAACGATAGGAGCACCATTCATGGAGAGTTTTATATTCCCCGTTCCCGATCCTCTTTGCTATTCGTCATCTTTCACTACGGATTATCATCCTCTTAGTCTCAGGCTAAGGAGAGCCTAACAGATAGTTATGTTCCCTTTTTTAGCAAACCATTTCTTTTCAATTCCTCTATCAATGTTTGCGTAAACTGGTAACTTGCTTTGTTGATTTCTGGCGGGTTCACTGCTTTTGTTTGAATAGAAAAAAGGATTCCCTGTTCCACGGCATCGTAAAGATTTGTTTCAAGGTAATAGGTACTATTGGTGTTGTAATAACCGGGGCTGTAAAAACTTGTAGCTGCATAACTGTAATAACCTGCGAATGTGCCATAATAAGGGCCATAATACATCATAGGATCATAAGTGTAAGATGAACCGGGAATATATTTTGTTTCACTCTTTGAATCAACCAGTGAAACAGTTAAAATAGTTTGGCATTCCTTTTCCTTTATTTTCCTCATCAGCGAAGCTATAACAGCAGTATCCTTTGTTGCTGTAACGGGTCCGAATACATCAAGACTTTTTACAGCCCTTATTCCATTTGTATTTGCGGCGGATGCAAGGTCCTGTTCCAATATGGTCCTTTTTTCAAGATCCTGTGTCAATACAAGTATAAAAACACTGTTGTATGGGCCGCCAGGAACTTTTTCTTTATTAACCCACGATCCTGTTACTTCTACGGAAGAACGGTTTTTTTTTGCAGAAAAGCAGCCAGCAATCAGTGCTATAATGACGGATAAGAAAACAACAGAAAATGGTTTACGCATAATTCGCCCCTAATTCGCAGCAAGCGGAAAGAAAATAATGACAGTTATATCAGAACATGGTATTTTTATTTGCTGACTTTGCAGGTACCGATTCAGACACTTTCCAGGCCTCAGCAATTTTTCCGTTTTCAACCCTGAAAATATTTACTCTTGCAAATTCTTTCCCATTAGGAGCCACATCTCTTACCAGTAACCATACCTTATCACCGTCAGCAGCTACTTGTTTTATGTCAACCTTTGTTTTTTCAATGTTAGGGTTAGCTAAAAATGGACGAAGTGAATTTTTCAACCAGTCTTTGCCATCCTGTAAAAGAGGATTGTGTTCTACAATATTGTCAGCAACATACTTGTCAATTGCAGTTGAATCCTTGTCACCATAGAGTGACTGATAAAATTCTGTGACAAGTTTTTTATTGTCCTCGAGTTTTTGCTGGTTCATATCAACCGCATTGGATGCAGTGGCAGCAGTTGTATCAGTATTTCCTGCAGATGCTTTATCAGAGGTGCCACTTGTACAAGCAGTAAATATGATCGCTACTGCCAGTGCTGCTGAAATCAGAGGCTGAAACGGTTTCATTTTCTATTTCATTTTTAGTGGGTGGATAAAATTTTTATTATAGCAATATAAGAACCTTTGAGCATTAAAAATACAGAAATTATTTTGTCACAAAATCCTGCAGTTTTGTTTCGTTTATATACTTCAGGTAAACAGCTAACTTTTTGTTTTCACAATTTTTGTAATAGGCATTGCCACAGAAGTGGCTGAACTAAAATATTTTTCGTTTGCATCTATCCGGGGTACCACTTCTAAAATTTTATTTTGTTGTTTCAAATTTCTTACGCACATTCGCAGTGAAATGAAAAAGCAAACAATAAATATTAGTTGGTGGTGGCATACAAACTCCGGTCGGGGCTTGTAATGGCATTGCCAATACGTATTTATAAAATATAGTAAGCCTCGACAAATGTCGGGGCTTTTTGTTTGTTGCCCTCTCCCGTAAAAGGGAGTAAGATAACCTTAAAGGATCATAGTAGTAATGCCGATGAATCCCGCACAAGCGGGACGACGCAACGAAGCTGAAATGCATTCGGAAGCTGGAGTCAAAAAAATAATTGAACAAAATTTAAAAAATCCTTTCAGGGATAGGTATGAAAAAAATTCCCATTCAGACTCGCTACAAAAAAATGCTGAGTGATGTGTATACACCTGTAGGCATTTACCTGCGGCTGCGTGACAGGTTCCGCGATACGATTTTGCTCGAGAGCGCTGATAACACCTCCGTGGAAAATAGTTTTTCGTTTATTGCGATCAATGCGATCGGGGGAATGGAAATTACCAATTACGAGGGCGTTGAATTAAAGTATCCGAAGTTGCCGCCCGAAAAAAAGCCGATCGTAAAAGTGAGTGATGTGCCTGGTATGCTTTGGAATTTTATGCAGCAATTTGATGTGGAAGAGAGCGACGAAAAAACGGTGCGAATAGTGCAGGGTTTATTTGGTTATTGCACTTATGATGCAGTGCAATTTTTTGAAACGGTTGAATTGAAGAGTAAGCGTGCTGCGCCCGAAATTCCTTTGATGCGTTATCGTTTGTACCAGTATGTTATCGCGATCAATCATTTCAAAGATGAAATGTTTTTGTGTGAAAATGTGATCCCCGGTTTGGAAAGTGAAGTGAATCTGATCGAGTCGCTCATTAAGAGTAAGGATGTGCCGACATACCCCTTCAAAGTGCAGATGGATGAAACTGCAAACATGAGCGATGAGGGTTACAAAGAAATGGTGGCGAAGGGTGTTGCAAGTTGCTATCGTGGTGATGTGTTTCAAATCGTGCTGAGCAGAAGGTTTCAGCAAAAATTTATTGGTGATGAGTTTAATGTGTACAGGGCTTTGCGAAGTATTAACCCGTCACCATATTTATTTTATTTCGATTATGGCGATTACAGGTTAATGGGCTCAAGTCCTGAATCTCAACTGATAATAAAAGATCATACTGCTATTGTTCATCCTATTGCAGGTACTTTTAAACGAACGGGTGATGATGCAAAGGATAATGCGTTAGCAGAGGAGCTGCTGAAGGATGCAAAAGAAAATGCGGAACATACGATGCTTGTCGATTTGGCGAGGAATGATCTAAGCAGGTGCTGCGACGAAGTTAGGATGAATCATTTCAGGCAGGTGCATTATTATTCGCATGTTATACACCTTGTGAGTGAAGTGATGGGCAAGGTAAGAGAGAATGCTAATCCTTTTGAATTGCTTGCGCTTACTTTCCCGCAGGGTACACTGAGCGGGGCGCCAAAATACAAGGCTATGGAATTGATCGACTCATACGAACCCACGGTGCGCGGATATTATGCGGGTTGCATTGGCTTTATGGGTTTTGACGGCAGTTGTAATCATGCGATCATGATCCGCACTTTTTTAAGCAAACAAAATACATTGCATTACCAGGCGGGAGCAGGCATTGTAGCTGCGTCCCGGCCGGAGAGCGAATTGCAGGAAGTGAATAATAAATTAGGTGCGTTGAAGAAAGCAGTGGATTTAGCAGAAACGCTTTAGCTCCGTCCACTAAAGAGAGCAGGCAAGTAAAAATTTTTTTAAAATACTTAAGTCCCGTAGAGACTTAGGGCTTTTATGAACCGAACAATTGTGCATGCATTGGACTTCTGTTGCGTCGCACTCTTGTACTGAAGAATATGATATGAGCAATAACCTTCGCATACTTGTTTTTGATAACTACGATTCATTCACGTATAATCTTGTTCATTTAGTTGAAAAGATATTGCACTACAAAGTTGATGTTTATCGCAACGATCAAATTCCTTTGGAAAAAGTAAAAGAGTATGATAAAATTATTTTATCACCCGGACCAGGTATTCCTGTTGAAGCAGGTTTGTTATTGCCATTGATAAAAGAATATGCAGGCAGCAAATCCATCCTCGGTGTGTGTTTGGGACACCAGGCAATAGGCGAGGCATTTGGAGGCAAACTGATAAATCTTTCAACTGTTTATCATGGAGTAGCAACGCCGGTGAGAGTTGTGAGTAGTGGGCTATCAGTAGCAGATAATAGTTTCAACTCACTACGCACCACACATCACGCATCAAAAAATTTATTTGAAGGTTTGCCTGGTGAATTTGAAGCAGGCCGCTATCATTCATGGATCGTAAGCAGGGAAAATTTTCCCGTTGAACTAAAGATCACGGCAGAAGATGACAATGGTTATATTATGGGCCTTCAACACAAAACTTATGATGTACAGGGAGTGCAGTTCCATCCTGAAAGTGTTTTGACGCCAATGGGAGAAAAGATAATGAGGAATTGGTTGAGTGTCTAACTCCTAAAAAAACTTGAAAGTTGACCAAAATATATTTATTCAATTTCTTAAGTCCCTTTAGGGATTCAGGGCAAAAATTTCCCCTTTAGGGGACAAGGGCATGAAAAAAATACTTCAATATTTATTCGAACATAAAACGCTCTCACGGGAGCAGGCAAGGGAAATACTTACCAATATTTCCAAAAGCATGTACAACGAGCATGAGGTAACTGCGTTCATTACTGTGTTCCTCATGCGGAGCATTACCATTGAAGAACTGCAGGGCTTTCGCGATGCTTTATTGGATTTATGTGTAAAAGTAAATTTGAACGGATATAAAACTATGGACATAGTTGGCACCGGCGGCGATGGCAAAAACACATTCAATATTTCAACGCTTGCATGCTTTATAGTTGCGGGCACCGGTCATAAAGTAGCGAAACATGGAAATTATGGAGCATCATCTATCAGCGGCGCAAGTAATTTGATGGAGCAATTGGGATATAAATTCAAAAACGACAGTGCGCATTTGAAAAAAGAAATTGAAGAGGCAAATATTTGTTACATGCATGCGCCAATGTTTCACCCGGCGCTAAAAACAGTAGGTCCTATCAGAAAAAATTTAGGTTTGAGAACATTCTTTAATATGCTCGGTCCAATGGTAAATCCGGCGTCACCGGATTATCAGTTGGTTGGTGTTTATAACCTGGAGATGGCACGCATTTATAATTATTTATTACAGCAAACTGCAAGGACATTTACAATAATCCACAGTCTCGATGGTTATGATGAAGTCTCTCTTACAAATGATACAAAAGTAATTACAAATGAAGGTGAATATATAAAGACTCCTGAAGAATTAGGAAAGCGAATGGTTGATGCGCAGGACATTTATGGCGGAAATACACCTGAAGAAGCAGCAAAAATATTTTTGAAAATCATCAGGGGCGAAGGTACCTGGGCGCAAAATGCAGTGGTACTTTCCAATGCAGCAATGGCGTTACATTGTATAGGTGAATACACGGATTATGATAATGCTTATAAAGCAGCAGTTGAGAGTTTGGAAACCGGAAGGGCTTATAAATCTTTGCAAAAGTTAATCAGTCTTCAAGCTTCCTAAATCCTCCGCCTTAGGCGGATGACTTATTGCGGCAGAAAAGAATTGAACAGTGAATGAAAACTATCAACAGTAATTCTAACAGGCAATGATAAATATTCTTGAAAAAATAGTAGCACACAAAAAGGAAGAAGTAAAAAATCAAAAGGCAAAAGTCAGAATTGATGAACTGAAAAATTATCCTGATTTTTCAAGAGAATCTTTATCGCTTAGAAAGTTTTTACTGGATGGATCAAGGACCGGTATTATTGGTGAGTTTAAAAGAAAATCTCCTTCGAAAGGAAATATCAATTGCAATGCAGATGTGGTTAAAGTTACTACTGCTTATACGCAACAAGGCGCTTCGGGATTATCTGTATTGACAGATGAAAGTTTTTTTGGAGGTTCTGCAGATGATTTAATACAGGCGAGAAGAAACGAAGTGCCCATCCTTCGTAAGGATTTCATGATTGATGAATACCAGTTTTACGAAGCAAAAGCAATAGGCGCAGATGTAATATTGCTGATTGCCGCCTGCTTAACATCAAAACAAATAAGAGAATTTTCAAAACTTGCAAAAAGATTGGGCCTTGAGGTCCTTCTTGAAATACATAATGACGAAGAACTTGAACATGTTTGTGATGAAGTAGATTTCGTCGGTGTGAATAATCGCAATCTGAAAACGTTTGATGTAGATATAAACACATCACTGAATCTAATTGATAAAATTTCACAAAATAAGATTGCTGTTGCTGAAAGCGGGATCAGTAATGTTGATACGATCCTAACTTTAAAAGCGGCTGGTTTCAAAGGTTTTCTTATTGGTGAAAATTTTATGAAGCAAGCAGATCCATCGATTGCCTTTGCTGAATTTGTAAAAGAACTCAAAGCAAAAGGGCATGAGAACTAAAGTATGTG
>DATBFI010000445.1:0-4224 GCA_036558585.1 Chitinophagaceae bacterium | reverse complement strand
TTAAAGAAGGGCCGACTATAAGCCTGGAAAAAGGAACATGGGAGCAGCTAATGGATCTTTATACATTATCTGATGCAAATATTTTTATAAATGAAGAAACCAAAAACTGGGTCTGTAATTTTCTTCCTTTAAACAATAATTATTTTATTTTAGATGGGGATCTCCCAAAAAAAGATTGGTGCACTCAGGAAAGATCGCCACTGCTTTCTTCAGGTGACGGTGAATTTCATACTGTAGTGCCGGGAAGGCCTTTAGGATTACACCCACAGGATGTACAGCAATTAGCAGAACAAAAAATTCATTTACATTTTTATGGTGATTTTACACACGGGCAGTGGAGAGAATGGATTGATAAAACCATGAAGATGGCTGATGGTTACCTGCATATTCATCCCAATGTTGACCAGGGTGAATGGGTAAAAGAGTTTTCTCAATATGATGCAGGCTGGCTCCATTTTTTTAAAAGTGATAATTATAAAGAAGTAACAAGAATAGATTGGAATGACTTAAACATCCCCGCACGAATGTCTACACTTGCGTTCGCAGGGTTACCAATGTTGCAGTATGACAATGAAGAGCACACAGTGGCCATTCAATCCCTTGCCAAGCGCCTTGCTATAAGTTTATTTTTTACAAATATGTCTCAGCTAAAAATGTTATTGCAAGATGAGCCGCGTATGAAGCAGATAAGAGAAAATGTGTGGAATCAACGGCATCTTTTTACCTTCGATCATCATGCAGATGAATTGATAGCTTTCTTTCATAAGGTGATACAAAATAAATCGGCACAATTACAAGAGAATATTTCTGTACCTGCCATAGCAGCATTAAAGCCGGATCTCTGAAAAATTTTGTTTGACCTAACCCTATTAATTTTCCATAGATTTTTTCAGGTTATTTACTTTGTCGAGCATCTTCAGAATAAAGTTTTTTTCAACCTGGAAATTTGTCTGTCCTAAGGTTTTAAGAAAAAAATCTTTTGCTTTAATATAGTTACCTTCTAAAAAATTAATTTTCCCCAATGTGGCATTCAGGAGATAGTACTGATTTAAGAATGGATTCTGCTGAAGTGCATTTAATATTTTAAGAGCGTTTTGTTTTTTCCCTGAATAGTATAATGCAATGGCATAGTTTAATTCAACAAATGGATTTGGATTAGTTTCCAGCAATTGATGATAGAGCTTTGTAATAGTAGTCCAATCTGTTACATCAAAGCTTTTTGCACTACAATGTAAATAAGCGATCGAGGCTTCGAAATGATAAGATGACGCAACATTTCCCCTGGATTGATCAAGAAGATCACAAGCCAAAAGAATTAAATCTTTATCCCATAAAGATCGGTCCTGCTCTTCAAGATCCAAAAGCTCACCCGCCGCATCGAACCTTGATTTAAATCTTGCTGCGTTAAACAACATCAATGCATGCAATGCCGCCGTTTCTTTATTACCAAACTTACTATCAAGGAGTGCCTTATTCATCAGCAATGCTTCCTCGCAAAGCTCTTCCCTAACCAGTTCTTTTCCCCAGGAAGATTTATACCCTTCATTAAAAATGAGATAAATAATCTTATGCACAATCGGTATTCGTAACTTTAAAGCAGGTGTATCAGGCTCCTTTAAAAGAATTTTTTCATCTCTTATTTTTTGTCTTGCCCTTACCAGGAGTTTATCAATACCATCGATGCTCATTCCTAAAATCTTAGCGATTGCCTCCACTTTAAGATTTACCACATATTTCAAAGTAATTACAACCTGCACTTTGGGAGAGAGATCGGGATGTGCGCAGGCGAATAATAATTTTAATTGCTGATCCTGGATAGCAGATTCAGAAATTCCTGCCTGTCGGGCAGACAGGTTTACCTCACCTGATTTAAAATCCTCATCTTCAAAAAGCGTTCTGAACCTTTTTCCTTCTTTTATTTTATTCAGCGCTTTATTCCTGCAAACTGTAAATATCCAGCCTGCAGGATTAGATGGTATAGCATTTTCTTTCCATGCTGTAAGTGCAGAAGAAAATGAGTCCTGTACAAGGTCTTCCGCAGTTTCCAAATCAATGTCCTGGGAAAAATAAAGCAGGGAAGCAACCATTTTTCCGTAATGACTTTTATATAGCTTATCTACTTCCTGTTGTACTTTATCCATTAACCTTAGAATTTTCCAGCGCAATTACCGGGCGCACCTCAATTACCATGGTGTCATTCATTACATAGGGGCAGGTTTGGGCCATTGAAACAGCCTGGTCAATATTTTCAGCGTTAATAAAAATATAACCACTAATACTTTCTTTTGCTTCAATAAAAGGACCATCGGAAAGTACATTGTCTTTGCTCACATACCTGCCGAAAGTTACTAATGGCTCGCCACCCAAATAATTTCCCGATTCTCCAAGTGCTTCAACCCACCTTGTCATTTCCTGTATGCGTTTACTGTGATTTTCCGGAGATTGACGAAGCCTGTTTATATCTTCTCTTATAAGTAATAAAAATTTTTCCAACTAAATTGAATGGTTCTAATAGGAGACATTCTTATTTTAGAAATCCGTACAGGAAGTTTTTGATTTTACACATTGCTGAATCCTGGCGCCGGAAGTTATCAGTACCGCCAATTAAATTTTTAAATTAAGTTGCTTACCCGTTAACCTCTTTCCTGGTAAAGACCCATTATATTTCCTGCAGGGTCACTAAATCTTGCTGTTATTTCAGGCGCATCCATACCAACAGGCTGTATAATCTTACCACCATGTGAGATAATCGCATCAATAGTAGTGTTGATATTATCAACCATGATGTAAATTAACAAGCCAACTTCAGTCATTGGTTTGCGGCCAATTACCCATGTGCCACTTACTTCTTTCACACCATCGTCAAAAGCGATGCTGCCATCACCACGTGTTCTGGTTTGCCAGCCAAAAACCTCTTTATAAAATGATATGGAGCGATTGATATCAATTGCAGGAATTTCAATGTAACACACTTTGCCGTTTGCAATGGTGGGAGGATCACTTTTATCTTGCATAGATTGTTGTTTAAGTCTTTTGTTTCGTTCATAACCGTGCGTAGCCGGAAAAGTTAATAGCAGCAATGAGCTGAATACGTCGTTGCCTTCCAAACTATTGCTGTTGATTATACTCGTAGCTCACCATCCAGTTTATCCCATACCTATCTGTAAACATTCCGAAGAGTGAACCCCAGAAAGCCTTGTCAAGAGGCATTCCTACCTGGCCTCCCTCCGATAGACCTTTGAATAATTTGCGGGCTTCTTCTTCACTTTCAGCGCTGATCGAAATATAAAAATTAGAACCGACGGTTGCCCTGGGATACGCATCGGGCACATCACTGCCCATGAGAACATTTCCTTTGCCGATGGGTAAGGCAATATGCATGATCTTATTGTTTTCGCTTTCAGGGCCTTTATGCTCTGCCGGCATATCTTTGAAGCGCATTATAGTTGTGAATTCACCGCCAAAGACTGATCTGTAAAAGTTGAACACTTCTTCTGTGTTACCATTGAAATTTAAATACGGATTTAACGAGGCCATGTTTTATAGTTGGATGTTATAAAATATTTTCGTGAGTGAATTTGCTGAGGGCGTTCTGTTTCTCCTAAAGAAAAAAATTAATCACTGAAATGGTTTAATGTTAATTGGATGAGGAAACTGATAACACCATGCACCGTACATCTTTTGCATTCGGATATATTTCAAGACAATAACCCTGTTCCCGGTTTATTCGTGGATCGCTCAAAAGCTTTTGAAATATTTTGCCTATCTGTGTTTCATCTTTTTTCCAGTCTTCTAAAAATTCGCTGATGTATTCGCCCTGTCTTATAGTGAACGTTTCAAGACCAAACTCTTCAGCCTCTCCATCATGCAGCTCATTCGCTGCAGCACGGTAAATGATGTTCCCATCTTTGCCAGCATAAGAAATGCCATAAAATTTTCTTTGTTCCGATGCCGGAAGCGTTGCACCTAATTTATGATATGCTTCTCCAATTCCCATTGGAAAAGATGATGCTTTTATGCAAGCAACTTTGATGTCTTTATCAATAAAATATTTTTCTGATTCCATCACTTAATATTTTGATAATAAAATTTAAGTTTATTTGATTACGCCGATTTTTTTGCCTTTTCTTTCTCTTGTGTTTCCTTCACTCTGAATTTTACAATTTTGGTGATGAGGTCAACGGGCATTGGTTCATCAATCGGGAATTGAATAGCGCCTTTTGA
>DATBFI010000444.1:0-17074 GCA_036558585.1 Chitinophagaceae bacterium | reverse complement strand
ATAAGTATAACCAACAATCCGAAGGACAGAAAGATAAAACTTCCGGAATAGGATTGTCAAACGTTGAAAGACGTTTAAATTTACTGTATGCAAAAAACCACTCATTGCTTATTACTAAAAAAGATGGCTGGTTCAATATATCACTGCAATTAAATCTTCACTGATGCTGAGATGCATTGCCATAGATGATGAACCGCTTGCGCTTGAACTGCTGGAAGACAATATAAGTAAGGTTTCTTACCTGCAACTGGTAGCATCCTTTAACAACCCCCTTGATGCGATAAAACTATTACAGCAGGAAAGTGTTGATCTTGTTTTTCTCGATATACAAATGCCCGGTCTTACCGGTTTGCAGTTTATTCAGAGCATTACGCAAAAGCCCATGTTCATTCTCATCACTGCTTATGAAAAATATGCGCTTGATGGATTTAATCTGGATGTAGTAGATTACCTGGTAAAGCCTGTTGCATTAGATAGATTTATAAAAGCCTGTAACAAAGCATGGGAATTATACCAGTTAAAAGCAAAACAGAAAGAAACATTGCCCGATACGGCCCACGATTATTTTTTTATTAATGTCGATTATAGCTTACTCAAAGTTGTTTTTAAAGATATTATGTATATAGAGGGATTAAAGGATTACATCAAGATTCATTTAAAAAGCTCTTCCAAACCTGTGGTGGCACGTATGAGCATGAAATCAATCGAAGAACAATTACCTTCTGCCATGTTCATACGTGTGCAAAAATCTTACATTGTTTCAAAGGAATATATTACGGCAATCAGGAAGAACAGCATTTTTATCGGCAACATTGAAATTCCTGTTGGTGATAATTACAGAGACGGACTCGCTTCATTGACAGGACGTTCTTTGGGATAATCTTTTTATTGTGTACAATTATTGTTGCTGAATAAAGCTTTTACATACGAGAGTGCGATGCCCGCCGGACAGGCAGGCAACTTACGAGGTTATCATGTAAAGGAAGAACTGATAAAATTTTTTACTCATTCGAATCATAATCTACAACCAATGAAAAAAAATAAACTTTGTTTACTAACAATTACAGCTTCAATTTGTGTAGCAGCTGTACAGGGGCAAACAGTTGATGATATTATCAGCAAACATATTGATGCATTAGGAGGAAAAGATAAATTAAGCCAGGTTACATCCCTGTATGTTGAGTCCACGGTTAATGCTATGGGAAATGATAATCAATCCAAAACCTATATCGTGAACGCCAAGGATTATAAGATTGAATCCGATTTTAACGGGCAGCAGTTCGTGCAATGTTATACGGCAGATCATGGTGGATGGGTAGTTAATCCAATGGCAGGTCAAACAACTCCTACGGCCATGCCAGATAATCAATATAAACCCGGTAAAGTTCAGATGCACATCCCTGATCAATTATTTAATTATGCTGAAAAAGGAAGTAAAGCAGAACTGCAGGGAACTGAAAGTGTAGACAGCATAAATGCATATAAAATAAAACTCACCAATGCAGATAGTATTGAGACTACCTATTACATTGATCCAACAACTTACTATATTATTAAATCTGTAAGCTCAGGTGAAATGATGGGGCAACCTGTTGAAATTATTAATACCTATTCCAATTACCAGAAAACAGATTTTGGTTTAGTAGTGCCTTATTTGAAGGTAACCGATTTTAGTCAGTTTTCAATTACTGTTACAGTAAAAAAGGTGGAGGTGAACAAACAGATTGATCCTGCGATTTTTGATATGCCCAAACCATAAATTTTATCTTTAAATATTGGCATCGGTGTTGTGCCGGCTTTTATTTTATGTTGCCAACTGTTTTAACCAACCATCAACCTGACTTCATTTCAGTCGAAATTGAGAGACAGAAAATTTCAATCATCTTAGGACATACATTAACTTTCAAATTATTTTTACTTCCTAAATATACATCATGAGTAAACTTTGGCTTGTTATTATTTTTATTACTGCGCTTGTATTTATGTCATTTCTTACCAACAGGGAACCAAAAAAGAAAGTTATTTTCTTTGGCGATTCTATTACACAAGCTGCGGTGCAGCCTCATGGATACATCACGGTAATGCAGGAAATGCTGCAGCGGCAAAATATTTCAAATTATGATCTTATTGGAGCCGGTATAGGTGGCAATAAAGTATATGACCTGTATTTAAGAATGGATAGTGATGTGTTAAGTAAATCGCCAGGCATTGTTGTGATTTATGTAGGTGTAAATGATGTGTGGCACAAAAAAACATATGGAACGGGAACAGATGCAGACAAGTTTGAAAAATTTTACAGAGCTATTATTGCAAAACTCGAGGCAGCCGGTGCAAAAGTTGTTGTGTGTACACCCGCTGTTATCGGAGAAAAGAACGATTTCACTAATGAGCTGGATGGTGATTTAAATAAATACAGTGCCATTATTCGCAATATAACAACAGAACTGCATATTCCGTTGGTGGACCTTAGAAAAGCTTTTCTTGATTATGAAGTAAAAAACAATACCGCTAATGCAGATAAAGGCATACTTACAACTGACGGCGTTCATTTAAATGACAAAGGCAATCAATTGGTGGCTGAACTAATGTGGGATGTAATTAAAGACATAAAATAAATGTGTACGATTTTGTCGTGCACAAATAAGCAACTTCATATCACTGGTTTAGAAAATACGTTCTTCCTCTCTTTCTTCTGCAGGAATTTCTTTAATAAATCTGCAATATTTGTCATCCTTATCGTTACTGTAAGCACCGTACGCATCCAGGCTATAGCCTTTTAAACCATCGTTTGTTTCAAGCAGATAAAGAATGGAAGATGACGAAGGGTTTGCCAAATCGTCAAAAAAATAAGTTTTAACGATTTTTAAGTCCTCAGGATGATAAAATTTCCCCATTCCTGCTGTAAAACCCTGGTGAGTCATTACAAATTCATGGTTTCTTTGTTTAGCTTGAAGTTTTTCAAGGACAGTGGAGACGGTTGTCATTTTTTTTGAAGAGGGAGTCATAAGATATGTTTGAAGTGTTCTCGGAAAGAGCAAATTGAATGCCGAAATTACTAAAGTTTTGCTTCAAAAGGTAATTTAATTAATAGTGAGGCCATTATAATTGGCATGCTTTTTAAAAAGTATAATTGTGAAACAATGTTTTCCTAACAAAAAAGTATCATATGCCAATAGATCTTTTACTATCAATTCCGAAAAATTTGGGTTATCCTGTCCTAAAGAAAATAGATCCCAATACACAAGATATACCATCGGATAAATATGAAACGGATGAAGAAAAGCTCAACCAGGCTGCCATTACAGCAGTATTGATAGCAATGTATAAATACACCAGAAGTAATCAGGGTGCTGAAGAAGTATTGTGTGGAAATGAGTCGAATAACTGGTTGAATACCATCCTGGGTGATTCAAGTAACGAAGCAATAAAAAAAGTTGCTGATTATGCGCATACATCTGATGAGCAGGCAGCTGAGAAAATGGAAATAGTTGCCCGGCAAGGTATAAGAATTATTCGTGAATCTAAGCCTGTTGCAGTAAGCGATGTTAAAAATATTTTATTAGCGCAGAAGAATATAATATTAACACATTTACCTGCTGCATTGGACATGGGTAATTTATTGAATGATGAAACTATTGATGACAGAACTAATAAAATGGAAGGCCCGGTATCATCTTTTATGAAAACCCTCGGCAGTGTCTTTTCTACAAGTGAAAAATCAAAAGAGGATGTAAAGCCGCTTAAATAATTGATCCATCTTATCAATAATTTATTGATAAAGTTGTAGAATATACTCTACACATCAATTTGTTTTATGAATCTGGCTGCGATATAGAGAGGCTCCTATGTTCGCCCGAACGAAAATAGCGGTATATTTTTATTACTTCTGCCTTTTATTATATCTGCAATTATCTCTGCGGCTACTACACTGAAAGTAATCCCATTCCCTCCAAAACCAAGGGCAAACAAACTGTGGGGCAATTTTTTATATGTGCCGATAAAGGGAAGCCCATCTTCTGTTGAACCAAAAGTTCCTGCCCAGCTAAATTCAGGTTTCAAAGTCATCCCTGGAAAAAGCTTACAAAAATCTTTTGCCAGAAGCATTGATTTTTGTTTAATTAACTTGTCCCTTTTTGCCGGATTAAAAAATTTTTCATCACGACCTCCTACTAAAATTCTTTTATTGTCAAGAGTTCGCATGTATAAATATGGCTTAGCCGTATTCCATATCATAACTCCATCTTTCCAAAATTCAGTATCGTGATTCATGTGTTCACTGCTTATTGCATAAGTTGAATGCAGATCCACAATCTTTTTATCAATATAATTTATCACTTCGTAACCAGTAGCATAAACCAGTTTCTTTGCATGCAATCGAAAACCGTTTTCTGTCCTAAGTTTTACGCCATTTTTAGAATGCAGAATTTTTGAAATAGTGGTACGATCATAAATACGCAATCCTTTTTTTATACTATACTGATGGAGAAAGTGAGTGAAAAGATACGCGTCGAGATGTGCACCTTCATTTGATAATATGGCCGCTGGTGCTGAAAAATTATATTCCTTTTCTACATCCTCCTTTTCCAGATAAGTAACTTTAAATTTATTTTTCTTTCTAATGGCAAACTCTTCTTTTAAAAAAGAAATATCTTTTTTATAAGCGGCATAGTAAAGACTTTTTTTGAATTCGAATGTGGAAAACTTTACTTTCTCAGCTATTCGTGCAATTTTTTCTATTGCTTCGGCGCATAACCTATATGATCGCACCGCATTATTGTAACCCACTTTATCTTTTAACCTGCATAAAGGAGTGTCGATCTCGTATTGCAATAAAGCTGTACTTGCACAAGTACTTCCCAAACCTATTGTTCTTGCATCAACCACAACACAATCAACTCCTTCGTTAATTAAATAATATGCTGTAAGTGCACCGGATATACCTCCGCCTAAAATAACCACATCTGCTTTTATTGAATGATCCAATTTTGGATACTCGAATGGCAGTCCATCTTTAATAAACCAAAACGGGTATCCTGAATGCAAATCCATAAAAATCTAAAAAAATTATTTTGCCGCGATAGAATACATAATACTTGTAAAAAATATCAATTATTAAAACAATTTAAAGTTAATGTCGCTTTGTAACGGTGTCTTACATTAACCTTTGGTGACCATTATTGATAAAAATCAAAATGCTTCATTTAAAGCAAAAAATACTCCGGACGCTCCATATTTTCCCCAGGCATAATCAAGACAAATATTGGTACGTGATTTTTTATTGAATAGTATGCGTAAACCCAATCCTGCTGCAGGTTCAAAGTATTTAAAAATGCCTGCATTGTTTTCATCTGAACCCGTTTGAAAATTAGTGAATACAACACCACTGAACAGTTTTGTTCGCTGGCTGATGGGAAACCTGTACTCCATTTCGAAATCCGCAAAACTGGGCCCACGAAACCGGCCAAGCGTGTATCCACGGCCACTCCGGTTATATGTGTCATACTCTGTTGCGGGAAGTTCGAGGTAAGGTATTTTGCCCCATAAAATATAACTGCCCCAATACCACAGTGCAATTACATGTTCGGGATTTTTTTTTGAAATGCTGAAGTATTTTCTTAGTTCAGTATACAATTGCCCTGATTCTTTTGTACTCCCTAAAACCTTTGTGTTGTAACGGATATTAAAGTCTGCATACATCCCTCCAAAAGGACGATTAGGATGTTCTTTTGTATTGTACTGCAAGTTTAAAATAATTCCGTTCACTAAATAGTTATCAGGATTGAACCCTTTGTCAATACTGTATTGGTGGTGCGGTGTATTGGTAACACTATCATAATCCTTATCTTCAATATCATTTCTCATATCAAAACTCACACCGGCTCCTCCATAAAAATTATTGCCAAGATTGCGGTACACTTTTTCCGTTAACCTGAAATAATTGAAGCGAATGGGATAGTTTACAGGCGGATCTCTTCTGGCATCAGCACCTAAACCAAAATCATTTACGTAATTTCTTGTGTATTGCCAGTTTCCCTGTAGGTTATACTTATTGTCTTTTGTAAAAATATTGGTTCTGAATCTTGCTATGATCAGATTTTTTGTTGTGTAAGAAAAATCTAATTGACTAGTGGAAAGCTTTGTAGTTGAAGGGTCTCCCCTGTAAAAAGTTTTTAAGAAATTTATTCCTAACAAAAACCCGATGCTGGGATTGTAACCAATGGCCGGCAAAACAGCAACACTGGACGTTTTTTTTGCGGTATCAATTTTTTTTGGAGGAAAGATCTTCTTTATTACATCTATTAAATCCTTTTGTTCGGATAAGCTATCGGTTATAAGTTTATTTACAGAAATAGTATCCTGCGCCTTCCCATGAAGAAAGATCAAAAGAAAAAAGAATGTGTAAAGGAAAAATCTTTGTTTCAAAAAATTATTATTGAAAGATGAAAATGATTTGCGCCACTTAATGCAAAGAGTTTTTTTGGTCGCTTTAATTTTATTATGAAACCAATATAACGAAAAATACATAATAAATTTTCTATGTATTCAAGGAAACGGTTAAATGAACGTCCTCTGTACCCTGTAGTACTCCTTTAAGAATGATTGATTACTTTGCTTTTTCCCATGAAAAAATTTAAAAAACAAGTATTTGCACAATTACTTTTTTACTGTTCTCTTTTTTGCACCAAAGTTTCCGCACAGGCAGATACTTCTTTAAAACAAAAAGACTCATTCGTTAAGCAAAAGGATACAGCCAAAACTTCACCACCCGCAGATATTATAGAAATAGCGATCAGACTTTTCAATATTGACACCACTCACAAACCTCGTTCGACTAAAAAAGTAAATTTTTCGTTATTGCCGGCAGGAGCATCTGTTCCCGGAGGCGGTGCGGCTGTTGTTACTACATTGAACGCGGCATTTTATACAGGCAATAATGCTACAACCAATTTATCAACCGTTGATTTTACTCCTGTGTTCACTACTACCGGTAAAATCCTGATATCCTTAAAATCATCAATATGGCTAAAAAATAATATTGCGAATATTTCGGGTGAAACAAGATATTTCAATTATCCCGATTATACATGGGGACTCGGCGGTAACTCACCTGAAGATAATCGCAGCATTTTAAATTTTCAATACATAAGATTTTATCAAAGTGCACTCAGAAAAATTACAGGTCCTTTATCTGCCGGCATTGGCTATCGCTTTGACCGTTATTACAACATTGAGGAAGAATTGGAAGATAGTTCGAAGGCTTCAAATCTTTCAAGCTATCCTTACGGCACAGGTTCTTCTTCACAGTCGTCGGCATTCATCTTACAGGCTTTGTATGATTCAAGAAAGAACTCAATCAATCCTCCGGGTGGAAAATATTTTAGTCTTATTTACAGAAATAACCCCGGATGGCTGGGCAGCGATTATAGCTGGCAATCTTTATTTGTAGACGCAAGGATCTATTTTCCTCTTAAAGACGATAAAAGAAAATTGCTTGCTTTTCGCACCTATTATTGGACCACTCTAGGTGGTAATGTGCCCTATCTTGATTTGCCCGCTCATGGCTGGGATTATACAGCTTATCCTCGTGGCATTCGCAGGAGCAGATACAGGAGCAACGCGTTGATCTATGGCGAAAGTGAATTTCGTTTTGATATTAGCCAAAATGGTTTTTGGGGCGGCGTCGCGTTTGTAAATTGTTTAAGCGCGTCCGAGTTTGGTACACAAAAATTTTCTGCTTTTCATCCGGCAGCGGGATGCGGAGTGCGAATAAAATTCAATAAATATTCGGGGTCCAATGTTGCACTTGATTTTGCGTTCAGCAAAAATTTTTATGGTGTATATGTGAACCTGGGCGAAGCGTTTTAAATATTTAATATAGAAGCGTACAGTAGCATTAGTAAAAAAGGATCTATACCGCTCTCCTGCACATGTTGAAAATCCTGTGCTAAAAGTTTTCTACGCTATCAGCAAAATAGTGAGAGTACCGGGAAGAATTCCCATAACCCCGGTTCACATTAATTTATTGTTGGTTTAATGTTGGTCTCTTTGCTCTGTCGATTTCACCAATAAAGGGAATATCGTCAAGAATAGAAGTTTTTATTGAACTTCTCAAATATCCCTCAAGTTGAAAGAACTGGCTGGCTTTTAATGCTCCTACCGCCGGTTTCATTTTTTTATAGTATTTGCTGTATAAATTTTCATAGGCTATGTTATTGGCTGAAGTGCGTGTAACCAATTCATCAGCTTTTTTATCATCAAGCTTTTCATAGTTGTTTGCATAATCCTGTAAAATGCCTACAAAATCCTGCCCCAGTTTTTTTCTTTCTGTTTCGTATTCATCATATACCTTCCAGAATGCATTTGCTTTGGCAGAATCATCAAACTTCATGTATTCCTGCATCAGGTCTCGTTTATCTTTCCCATACATTGCCTGTATAAGGTTTACGTCATCTTTAGTAACCTGGGCAGAAACTGAAAAAAATAGAAACATGCAGATAGGCGTCAACAGTTTTTTCATAACGTAGGTTTTTAAGTTTTTTGAAACAGTTATTTTATATGCAAAATATAGCTATTAAACTAAAATAGTTTTAAAAAGTTTATTTAACCGATAAATGGAAAAAAATTTTGAAGGAATATTTGTGGCGTGGCAGGTTAATGGTACTTTAACAGCCTGTGTCAATACTTTGAAAACCATATGTGAGTTTCAATGTAGCCAGGTAACTTCTTTTGTGCTCAATAGCTTCACAAAATTTAAGCTACAGCAATTACCGGCACTTGTGTTGTTTTTTTAACAAACAGGCCAAAATGATCTTCAAACATCGTAACTATCTCTCTAACAATATTATCTTCGGCGTCGAACATGTTTGCAGCAGTTAACCTGAACTCAAACATCCGGCTCCATACCTGTTCGCTTGTCTCTGTATTGATCAACTGCACATTAACACGTACACGTTCCTTTTGCGATTGGATGTCCCCGGTGATCACATATTGCGCACCCAATGCAGAAGCTATTTCTTTTATATCCAAACTGCTTTCAGCCATGCGACGCATGGTATAGTAAGCAATTATTGAAAGATTTTTAAAACCGCTTAATACAGTAGATAGCTGCACTCCTAATCCATCGGCAAATAGAATTTTCGTCGCATCTTTTTCAAAATGGCGAAAGGGCATTACTGCTATTACTTTAGATTTATTTGGTGCGGATTCACTGTATCCTGTTTCTGTCTCTTCCTGCAATATTTCTCCACTATTATCCCCGAACACAGGAACATAACTTCCTTTAGGTATTGACAGACGAATAGATTCCACAGCGCCTGCATTTTTGTAATATTGTTTCAAAGCCCGTCTCAGCCTGCCCGCATGAATTCTTACAATAGCATCCTGCTGCGGGTTAAAGCCAACCGGCTTGTTTAGTACCTTGACGCCAATAGTATATTCTTTTAACTGGTTTGAGTGACCGGCAAAAGTTTCTTCAACAATAAAGGAAAGAAAACGTTTAAGGATATCTGAAACAGCAAAAACAGGATCCAACAATATTTTTTGCAGCTGCTGGTTAATTTCGTCCCTGGAAAAACTGGTCTCCGAAGAAATTGAATTGGTATTCATATTAGTTAGGTTTATTGAAGCATATTCTTGTAAATATTAACACCATTAATGATGCTGACATTTTATACGATGATTTTAGTCATTCTGGTTACTTCAACAGGATTGGATCCTTCGGGTTGAATTAAATTTTTTTTGGGATTAGTGTTTGATCTGTGTTATCTCGCCACTTACATTCTCATATAATTCACCTAATGTCTTAAACGCCCCTGTTAACATCATACAAGATGGTGAGTGGGAAAATGATTCAAGTGAGGCCTCAAAGGGCCAATACGAAATAAAATAATAAATACCCTCATCTAATGCGTCCTTTGATATACTATAGCTTTCGCATATTTTGGGAATTTGTGTGCTTACCAAACGATAAGTTTGTTCAAACTCCCGTTGTTTATTCTCCGGAATGAAACCTGATAATTTTAAAAAGTACATAAGCAAGGTATTTTGCAGGAGGCATCGGGATAAATAACAGGGTTATAATTATTCAACTTATGTGCCAATGGAAAAACCAGAGTGATGATCCAACAACTAAGTATTTGATTTTGAGAAGATGTTTATTTTAAAATAAAAAAATGCAGGCATTATAAAAACAAGGAACAGTAACGAAAAAACTACCGGCTCACGAAATATCGTTACTAAAAAACACAAATTCACGCAGATGTAACATATTACAGTAACTCATACAGAAATCAGAACAGTAAAGATAAAAGGGGATAGATCACTTAAACCAGGAGCTAAGCTTCCGCTCTTATAATGTTTAATTTTTTCATTCTTGAGCGAAGTGTATTTGGATGAAGACCTAATTTAGCTGCGGCCCCGTCATCACCATTTATTTTCCACCCGCAATCTTTTAGTACTTTCATGATATGCAATCTTTCTACCTCTTCGATTGAAACAGCATCATTTATATCTGTGGGCAAATTAGGCACCTTGAACCAATCCAGTTTTAATATATTTCCGCTCGTAGAAATAATTGAGCGTTCAATTACATTAATAAGTTCGCGAATGTTTCCCGGCCATTGGTACTCGGTAAGACGTATCATATCAGCTTTTGATATGCTTTCTATTTGTTTGCCATGCTCCCGTGCAAACCCGTTTACAAAATGCCTGACCAGTGATGGAATATCTTCTTTACGGTTACGTAATGCCGGAATAGTAACAGGAAATACATTTAAACGGTAATAAAGATCTTCACGAAACTGGCCTTCTTTTACTGCCTTATGCAGATCCCTGTTTGTAGCCGAGATGATCCTTACATCCACCCTGATCGTTTGCTGAGCTCCTATTCTTTCAAACTCGCCGCTTTGCAGTACCCGCAATAGCTTTGGTTGCAATGCCAGAGGTAATTCACCAATTTCATCCAGGAAAATTGTTCCTCCGTCAGCGAGTTCAAATTTTCCTTTACGCATCTGCAAAGCCCCGGTGAAAGCACCCTTTTCATGACCGAATAATTCGCTTTCAATCAAGTCGGGGGGCAAGGCTGCGCAATTGATCTTTACAATGATCTTATTTTTACGCGAACTGTGTTTGTGAATAAAATCTGCGAATAATTCTTTTCCAACACCGGTTTCGCCCTCCAGAAGAACAGTTGCGCTCGTTGTTGCTACCTGCTTTGCCTTTTGAATGGCATAAATAATAGCCTCGCAATGGCCTATTATTCCATATTCTGATTCTTCAATTATTTGTTCTTCACCCGGCAGCAAATTTTCTTTTTCAAGTTCGGTTCTTAACACCTCTATCTTCTCAAATGCTTTTTCCTGCTCAGTAACATCAGCGCCAATACTCAGCAATCCTTTTGCCTCTCCCGTATCATCATACACCAGGACATTGGTCCAGTTTACAATTCTTTCTTTGCCGTCTTTCGCTAAAATTCTGTTCCTGTAAAAAGGCATCGCCTCCTGTTCTTTCATAATATTTTCAAAAACTACTTTTACACTTGCTGCCTCCTCTAATGGCAAATAGTCAAACCAATTCTTATTAATCAATTCATTTGAAGAAGTATAACCGAGAACATCTATGGCATAAGGATTAAGATATTTTATTCTGCCATCTTTGTCAAGCTCTATAATAATCAATTGCATATTTTGCAGGAGCAAATCCCAACGCATATCGCGTAAACGCAATATTTTTTCGAGCCTGTATTTTTCAAAAGTATTCTCTCTCAAACGAATACCCATGATCACCATAAATGAGAGAGGAAAAAGATTTATTGGAAAGAACAGCTTGGTGCCGAATATTCTTCCGAAATAATTATTACCAAGTTGATTGATTAGAGTAAGGATACAAAAAAAGGCAAAGAAGCCCATAGCAAAAATGAGCCATCGTCCTTTCTTTCTTTCACCATTCCTGATCTGTGAAAAACCTGCGAAAAAACCGAATACCATGTTCATCACAAGAGCAAGAAGTACGAGATAGACCCACACTGGTTTTTGACTATCTGTCTTTGTAAAAACCATAATGCCGTAATAAAGGATTACCAACGCACTAATAATATATGCTATCATTTTTTTCCGATAGCCCGTATATAAT
This sequence comes from Chitinophagaceae bacterium, assembly GCA_036558585.1. Taxonomy (GTDB): domain Bacteria; phylum Bacteroidota; class Bacteroidia; order Chitinophagales; family Chitinophagaceae; genus DATBFI01. The sequence goes on along the minus strand of DATBFI010000444.1, from coordinate 4,945 downwards.
ATAATAAACCATGGGAATAATCCATTGAAGGTGTTATTAAAAAGGCGCTTAATATCAACTTGTAAAGGATAAGGAGCCTTGTCTTCAAGTATAAAACCAATTGGCGGAATCAGAAAGAAAATGAACATCCACAAACACATCACCCCAAAAACGAGGTCAACCTTATCTCCATCTTTATGCAAGCCGGTAAACAGGTTTATCAGCCCCGTAGCAAGAGAAACTCCTGCTGTTAACAAAGCAATTATGGTGTAAAAGGAATCCATTTGCAGGTTATGCTATTATCAAAGTTCTTGGGGTTATTCAATGATCAGGTATTGAATCAGGCATCCCTTTTAACATTATCCACAGTTGTTCAAGTTTACGGTTAAATAACCTAAAGAATTTGAAGTGAAGTTAGTCGTTATTATTTTTAGTTTGATAAAAAGCTAAACAAACACCAGTTAACGATACATTAAATTTAAAACAACATATTCCAGCTAAAGTTTTACAGCAATACCGATCACGAAATAAAATGCACATCAAATCTCACCGCGAAAAATTTTTTTGCGAGAATTATTTTAATGCAGGTCACATTTAATGGAATAGAATTTATAATTCCATTTGAATTTACGGTTAAATCAGACCAACGGTCACTTATAAAGGGAGTAAAGATTACTTTAGTTAAAGTTAAGCGTGCGAAGCTTATCTAAACCATGAACACATTATTATAAATTGTAAACCTCTGGCTATGGAATCTCCGAATCCGGAACTCGTGTTTATAATGGATAAGTTTCCAGGGCAAAGCGATAAAATTGATTCCTTATATAAAAACGATCCTGATTTCAGGACGCTGTGCGCAGATTATTTTTTATGTATACATATTTTGCATAAATATCGAAATGAATTTAGCGAAACACAAAGCACTGTAAAGGAATATGATGATATCCGTAAGGATTTAGAAAGGGAACTGCAGGATTTTATCTTCAACAAAAAAAAATGATTTTATCTTCAATAAATCTGTAAAGCCCTAATACAATAATACTAATGGGCACACTTATTTTATCAGATACAGGCATAAATGCTCAAACGCCTAATAATTTTACCCGATGGCATAGTTTGGATAGTTACCATCTTTTTTACCAAGGAGACCATTGGGCCATTTCTCTTAAGGCAATTATTCAACGCATTGATTTAATACAGACACGATGGCATTACACTTTTAGTTTAACACTTGTTTCCAAAGCATTTTTTCACACAAAAAAATTAGCATGATAAATCTATTTGTATAAACAAAATCTTCCCTTAATGAAAGGCTTTTTATTAATTGCTCTTCTGTTTGTTTTTATAATGGGGGCCATCGGTCAACAGATTTCTTCAAAAAATAAGGTACAACCTGGAGATATGCAGAAACATAGTTCTCACCCAGGAACTGTCAATCCTGATTCTGTATTAACATGGTTAAAGGATGGTAATAAAGAATTTCTTCATGGGGAATTTAATCTGCATGGTGTAGATTCAGCATTGAGGATAGAGGTTTCAAAAGGACAACATCCAAAAGCTGTAATTCTTACCTGCTCAGATTCAAGGGTACCGCCTGAACTGATATTTGACAAAGGATTGGGTGATTTATTTGTAATAAGGGTTGCCGGCAATGTTTCGGATGATGCTGTTATCGGAAGTATTGAATATGCGGTTGAACATCTGCATACATCGTTAGTAGTGGTAATGGGACACTACAATTGTGGCGCTATCGGCGCAGCAGTGGCAGATTTGCAAGACACCGCTAATACATTAGGCAATCATATCCGGACCCTGACCGATAAAATTGAAGAGGCGATTACAACGGTAAACTTAAATGAAAATGATATAACTCAAAAAGCACTGTTGTCAAACATTATCTTTACTGTATCTTGCCTGCGGCAAAGCAGGCCTATATTGTATAAGGCAGTAAGAAGCAACGAACTGAAGATAGTTGGGGCCGTTTATGATCTCGCGACAGGAAAAGTTGAGTGGCTTGAGAATTAAAAAATTTAAATTTAACTTCATGGTTGAACGCATAAAATCTCTTCGTTTAACCGTTACAAATACTTTAAATACCAATCTTCTCAACCTGCTGTAATTGGATTACCTCATGCTTAAGTATTTCAACACAGTAGTATATCCTGAAGTTCCTCTCCTAAAAAGAAAAGTACTTGTTATTAAAAATTTTTAAACAGGGTAAAATGAATGCATCAAAAATTTTTTTTACACTCTTTTTTTTAACCGCTTTTTATCCATTCTTTTCCTGTGAATCTAAAGTGCAACCGAAAGAAATGGGTAAAACTACAACAAGCGGTACAGACCCGCTTCCATCGTGGAATGAGAATGCAACAAAAACAGCTATCATTGATTTTGTTAACAAAACAACCAAAGAAGGAAGTCCTGACTTTATACCTGTTGAAGAGCGGATCGCATGTTTTGACAATGACGGCACGTTATGGAGTGAACAACCTGTTTATTTTCAGTTCGCATTCGTGATGGACCGTGTAAGAGCATTAGCACCGCAGCACCCCGAGTGGAAAACAAAAGAACCTTTCAGATCTGTACTGAATGGTGATCTTAAAACTGCTTTAGCCGGAGGCGAAAGGACGATTGCGGCTTTAATAACAGCGACCTCAACAAACATCAGCACAGATGAATTTGATTCACTTGTAACCAAATGGATAGCTACAGCAAAGCATCCGGTCACTCATAAACCATACAGGGAAATGGTATATGAGCCTATGCTGGAACTGCTCAGCTACCTGCGCGTAAATAATTATAAAACTTTTATTGTATCGGGAGGCGGCGCTGATTTTATGCGACCGTGGACACAAAATGTTTATGGGATTCCCAAAGAGGATGTGATTGGAAGCAACGGGAAAGTAAAATACATGGTGACCAATAATAAGCCTGTGCTCATACGTTTACCGGAAATAAATTTTATTGATGATAAAGATGGCAAACCGGTAGGCATTCACCAGTTCATTGGTAAAAGACCCGTATTTACCGCAGGCAATTCGGATGGCGATTACGAAATGTTACAATATACGAGTGCTTCTCCGCTCCCCCATTTTGAGATGATCATTCATCATACCGATTCGCTCCGTGAATGGTCTTATGACAGGCAATCATCCATCGGTCATTTGGAGAAGGCGTTGGATGATGCTGCAAAATATAATTGGATTATTGTGGATATGAAAAAGGACTGGAACCTTGTTTACTCATTTGAGAAATATAAAAAATAAAGATCGCAACGCAGTACTTCTGCAATTTTCGTCTCTATATGTGAAGCGACTTATTTTTTAAAATGGTGTAAACTTAAATTTTTGTCCACCTATCGAGGCTTCATACATTAAGCCACCTTTTTGCTGGGTAAATATCATGACTCCATGAGCATATTTCGCATTTGCCGAAGCGCCGGCCGTAGCGGCAACTGCAGATGCCTGCGCAGAAAATTCAATATTATTTTTTTTAAACCGGTCAAGCGTTTCTTTATTTTCAAAAAATATTACTTCTCTGTATGCCTGTCCTCCAAATTGAAAACCTACATTTACCTGCGTCATCTTAGCTTTCCCGATGATCTTTCCTTTCTGATAAACAATACCATTTCCTGCCGCGCCACCAACACCGACTCCTCCTTTCCCGATATTAGGAAACATAACATAGCCATAGGCACTGTCAAAAAGCGTTTTCATTAACCCGTCCGTCCGTATAAACTCCTTTGTTCCGGCCGTGCAGTCTTCCATTAAGGCTGAATCTTTCTTCGATTGGGCTGCTGCATTTCCAACAGTTAATATTGAAAAGATCAATGCAGATTGCATGATCAGCATAATAGTATATTTTTTCATAGTACGATAATTTGATTATTTAAAAGAGATACTTCGCTAAAATTGAGTTCGCTTCAAAGCTGTGTCCGGTGTAATTGGTAACGATAAATTGAAATAAGCAGTCATCACAGGTCTTGCTAAATACGTCGTAATCCAATTACCAATATAAGAAAAAATAATTTTAAAAATAAACTTTCACAAAGGGATGCGCTCCACTGAAAAACTTCAAACTTTAATATTCTCTTCATTTTTCTTTCTTTACTTAGAGCAATAATTTTATACAGTTATGTCATTTTCACGAAGAGATTTTTTAAAGCTGACACTACGGAGCGCTGTTGTAATTGGAGCAGGCAATTCTTTGCAGTCTTTTGCCGCCAATAATTTTGATCTTCCTTCACGTGATAAAATACGACTGCGTTTTGCTGTTGCCTCTGATGGTCATTACGGGCAACCGGATACACAATACGAACCCTATCACGATGAGATGATATCATGGATCAATACTGAACACAAAACAAGAGGAATAAATTTTACAGTTATCAACGGAGACCTTTTCCATAACGACATAAATTTCCTCCCTCAGGTAAAGCAGAAATGGGACCAACTGCAAATGCATTATTATGTGACGCATGGCAATCATGATCAAACAGATGAAAGCAACTGGCAAAAGACATGGAATATGCCCTGGCATTTTGTATTTGAAGAAAAAGATGCGACCTTCCTCGTTCTTAATACTGCCGATGATAAAGGACAATATATTTGTCCGGATATCAACTGGACAAAAGAGCAATTCTCCCGCTATCAATCCAAAAAATCTTTATTTATCTTCATGCACATCACACCATTCAGCTGGACGAAAAATGGTCTTCCGTGCCCTGAACTTGTTGAATTATTTGATAAACAAAATAATTTAAAAGCAATATTCCATGGTCATGATCACGACCAGGATAATGTAAAGGAGCACAACAACAAATACTATTTCTTCGATTCGCATGTGGCAAGTAACTGGGGTACATTGTATCGCGGTTATCGCATTGTAGAGATCTTAAAAAGCGGTGATATACTTACTTATCAAATGAACCCATTCGCACAACAGCGGGTTAATATTAACAGGGTAT
>DATBFI010000443.1:0-3155 GCA_036558585.1 Chitinophagaceae bacterium | reverse complement strand
GTATCTTTGTCTTCTCATCTAAATATAAACAAGCAGTCTATTTTCTAAGGGTGGTTTTTACCACCTTTATTTTTTTTAGAAATTATGATATCGTTATACTAATTAATGAGGGAAAAATCACATTGGTTTTAGTGGTATCTCACCTTCATATACCAACTACCTCACAATATTTTTGGGCTCTAAAAAATTATTTATCAAAAATTTTATTTTATGCCAATTGCAACCACACATTATGTAACGTGGATCTCACGTGGTCGTCGCCATCACGGAAGCGCGTACGCTGATATCGCATCACCTACTCAAAGCAGCCTGACAGCAGGCGATACATTTCAAACACCCTGGGCATCACCTTCTATTAGCTGGGTTGATACAAATGGTAACATACACACTGCAAATTTCGCTTTCTGGTCAGTAACAGGCGGAGTTGATGGCGGAGTGATATCAAATGCAGGTTATAATACAGCACCGCCTGTAACTGTAGGAAGTTCCGATATTGTAGCTACCGCATGGTATATAGAAGGCGGAGGTGGCGGAAATGGTCAGCCCGGTGTATTTGTTGATGCATTTGATGTAAACCAGGGCATGTTTGCAGATGATGATTTTGTAAATGTTACTACTGATTCTTCTCTTACTGCTGCCGCCAACAACGATGGGTTTGTTCCTTCTGCTGCTGCGGAAGATGTAGAAGCTTTTTCTTCTATTCATGCAGTACCATTCGAAAGCTGGCATGTAGTATTGGGAACAGAAACTGTTGTGGACAGAGATTTGCTTGTTGCTGTTAATAGTAGCGCTGTTGCATTTGCATTTTATAAAACACCAGTGGGTATAAAGCCTCCGCAAACCAACGAACGCCTGGGTACATGGGTTTCCTGGGGAGTGATGGTTGACGGTGGTGGTCCTACCGGTAATGGACCTGTAGGCCCATGGGATCCGATGGCAAAACAATTTGTAGCCGGTCTTGCATTGGCTGACGCGGCAAAAATTGTTGACAGTTCACTTCAAAGTGCAATACTGGAAATTGCTGCCAAACAAATTGCTTTGGCGTCAAAAGAAATCGAGGATCAAATGCTCTCTTATAATAAAGTGCAACAGGAAAAAATAACAATAAGAAAGGTTCATGTATAGACAAACAGAACACGGATCTTTCGTAAAGGTGGCTTTTGCCACCTTTATTTTTTTAGAAAAATAAAAACGGCTCATCGCATAGAATAGGCTGAAAATAATTATATAGAATCTTATTTCGTTCGACAATAATTGGTAAGAAACTTACAGCTTTGCATTTCCCGGGACGAATTGTAAATTGCTTCCACCAAAATCAACTTGCCGTGAAAGACATTAAAAGAAGAGATTTCATACAAATGGCTGCAAGCGCAGGGCTCGGCGCTTCTCTTATTACGGGCGATCTGAATATTGCCGCATCCACTACTGCAAAAAAAATCTCAGGTAATAAAAAAATTATTATAGGCGGTGCAGGCATAGCGGGGCTTTGCTGCGGATATGAACTTATGAAACGCGGATATGAAGTAACTGTTCTCGAAGCTTCTTCACGCCACGGTGGCCATGTGTTTACTGTGCACGATGGTTTGTCTGATGGTCTTTATGCAGACGGAGGAGCCGAACATATCACCAAGCCAGGTTATACACGATACTGGGAGTACACTAAAGAATTTAATCTCACTGTTCTTCCTTATCCAAGACGTGATAATATACTGAGAAGAATTGATGGAAAGTTTTATACAGAAGAAATGCTTTCCGATCCTGCAGTGCTTAAGCAAATGGGATTTAACGAACGTGAGGTAAAGTATCTGTCACAAAACCCGTGGTGGGATTTGCGATCACTTTATTATAAACCATACCTTGATAAGTTTACAGATGAATACCAGCCATTCGGTGCCGGTTATGATGACCTTGATACAACTCCTATGGCTGAGATCTATAAAAAAGATGGTGCCTCTGAAACTGCTCTTCGTTTTATGGGTGGCAATACATCATCTGCATTGTTTGAATTGTGGCAGGCTGCTGTTCTTCATTTGCGCAGTGTGCCACTGTTTCCGCCAAAGGTTTTCAGACTTAAAGGTGGCAACCAGATGATGCCTAATGAATTTGCAAAACGTTTGGGTTTACGTGTAAAATTAAGTTGCCCCATAGTATCAATAAAACATGGACAATCCGGAGTAACAGTAAAGTATAAAGAGCATAATGAAGAGAAAGAAATGTCTGCTGATTTTTTTGCAAACTGTATTCCCCTTCCAGCATTCCGTAACATTCCTGTTGAACCTGCATGGCCTCCTGAAAAGCAATTTGTGATCGATAATGTAACCTATGATTCTTATGGAAGATTGGTCTTCCAGGCGGCTTCAAAATTCTGGCTTGAGGATAAATTAAGTATCAATATGGAATTGGATCACCCTGATATTTCTTCAATATGGCAGGTTGCAGATGAGGTAGATACGCCACGCATAGCGCTTATGGGAACTTGTCCCGGCGGTGTTTCAGCGCAGCGTGCACTTGCAGCGTTCCGCGAAATTTACCCGGGAAAACGTGATACAATTGAATTTGCTTACGTAAGAGACTGGAGCAAGGAAACGTTTTCATTTACCTGCGAACGGCTTAATTTTCCAATTGGCCAATTAAAAAAATTCTGGCCCCATGTCATGGCTCCTCACGGACGAATACACTTTGCAGGGGCCTACGCCGATAATCTTAACTGGGGCATGGAAGCTGCCACACGATCTGCAAACAGAGTAGCAAATGAAATTGATCAGGCATAGTTCTGAAACATGAAGTGAAGATTACCTATTTTTTGTATGCATCGAAACATCTATTTCGTTTGCTTCATTTTTCCCGGATGCTGCCATGTGTTGAAAAATCGAAGAAGTTCTATTTCATTTTTCCTGGATTTATATCGATAGATAAGAAGTATTCGCTTTATGATAAGCGTTTTTCGAGTGTGAAGCCTTTTGTTAGTTAATGCACCTTTATTCGGTTGATATTTTAGTAACTCTAACTTTCTTTCAGTTGCTTCGATAAAATTATCTATCTCTTTTTGTGTCCACTCTTGTTGCAAATAGCTGATATTATCAAGATATGTTCTTATGGCCAGGTTCGACCAAATTACCTTTTGAACCATTGCGGGTACATTTCTTTTACCTTTT
>DATBFI010000442.1:0-14864 GCA_036558585.1 Chitinophagaceae bacterium | reverse complement strand
TAAAGCCGTATGCTAAGCCAGACGATTATTTACTTGACAAAAGAACAATTTCTATCTGTTACGATGTGGGAATTTTTTTAGGTGAACTAATTATTAGCTTAGACGATAAGATAAAATGGAAGCTTGAAACTGATGATGAGTTCGTGGACTATGGTCAGCCGGTGTTATATAAAAAAAATTGTAAACTCAAGCTTAATCCATTTAGTGTTGCAAAAAATATGGCTGCAAAGATTTATAAAGGAACATATACTGACGGACAAATCATTAGTGTGTTTAGTGCATGGAAAAAAGGGTTTTATGTAGAAGAATGAAATAACACAGGCTGATTGAATAAAAAGCAAAAGCCGGTTAAACACTCAAACGGCTTTTTTATGCTAAATGTTGTTGGGTTTCTATCTGAAAAATAAAAGTCCACTTCCAAGCTCAACAAAATATTTTGCGAGGTTTGTACGAGGAAGAAAGTTCTTTGAATTAAGCAATCAGTTTTTGCTATTACCGATAAACGATTGGGAACGCGTAGGGCAAGTGATACAACAAAAATTTCTTTCTATAATGCTGATATAGCAAGTGCCGCTGATTACCATCCCTTCGGGCTATAATGAGAAACGAAATGCAAATAACACATTATGCATATAAATTTTGTAGGTTTGGTATTTATAGTTTGTTATCGGCATATTCCCAGAGGAATCCCCTTACATGTTTTAGCACGTTTGATTGCACTGTGAATGCTCATATCAGTTACACCTATTGCTCTGGCAGCTTCCGCTACGCTCCTGTAGGTGTTGATCTTTTTTCCTCCTGGCTTCATTTGGGTAACGTGCCTGCAGATACTCTTTCTTAATTTTTCAAGTCGTTTCTCAAGAATCGGTAGTATATCTATTCTGGTTGGTCCTTTTCCTAATTTCCAGTAATAGCCTTTGCTGGTATGCGTTTTCCCCAAAACAACACTTGTGATTGAGTGAGTTTGTGAATTGGTCGACCTGGCAGCAGCAAGTATATTCAAATGCTCTTTTATTTTTTTGCCTGCTAAATCATATTGGGTAATCACGGAATTATGCAATTGTTTCCATTCAATCATTTTTTTTACAGAGTTCGGTATTTGTAAAAGTTGCGCGTTTTTATTTCCATGACGCCAAATATATCCTACTCCAAAGCCATCCTCCTTTCTTAATATATCGGAAAGCGCAGCGGAAGAAACACCAATTGCCTTGGCAGCTGCTGAAAGCGATGGATAAGTATCGATTTTTTTGCCGCTTATATCAAATTGAGTTATTACTTGCCCTGAATTTCCAAAAGACTCTCTTCTGCGATGGTTTTTTTGGTAAGCCCTCATAATAGAAGCAGAGGGCGTTGTAAGAATTAGGTTTTGAGGGCGAATATTATATACATCTCCATCCTTACAACTAACAAAAAGAGAACGGTCTTCCAGTTTAAATTTTTTAAATGCGGCAGCTCGCTAATCTGATTTAACCCCTGTTGATAACTTGCAGCTTTTATATTTCCGGAAAAACGCAACTAGTTTAATCCTATAAGAATGGCTGAAAGATTCAGTGACTTGATAAAATTTTCAGACAATTACCGATCATATTTTTCTTTCAGCAACCCATTTTGGGTTTCATATCCAATTATCAATAGCTTGTCAGTTATAGTATCAATTTGAATTCGATTTAAAATCATAGATTCATCAAAAATTTTTTTAGGGAAATCAAAGTATTCCTTTTGTTTTCTATTTATATCATACAATATCATTTTATTTCTCGGAGTCGGCACACCGGTTTCGCAATAAAGCAATAATTCCTTTTCTTCATCTGCAGCAATCCAAGCAGCACTGTCTTTTAAAATGTTCAAACCATTGTCTTTTTTTATCAATTCGATATAATTAGGATTTCCTGAACCAAATGAGTGAGCTAGAACAAAATAATCTGTGAAGTCAGCTGCTTTATATCCCAAATTCTTATAAGGCAGGCCCCTTGAACAAGAGGCAATTTCTTTTATTATTTTATTCTTTTTAAGGTGAAGACGCTCTGTACTATTATCAACACTAAAAGAAATAATATAACCACCTTTCAAAATTGTATCAAAGTTATAAGTTTCCACCGATGTATCACTTTTTGAATAAAATGATTTAGCTGTATCATAATATGAGGTGTCCTTGTAATTCTCTTGATTTTTCTTCTCTTTTGAAACATCAGAGCAGGAAAAAAAAGATGTTAGAAGTATTAGTAATAAAAAAGCCTTATTCATAAAAATAGTTTTGTTATTTATTCGGTGCCCAAAAAATAGATAATCCTGCTACTGCTGTGGCTTTAAGCTGAATCTGTCCTTGATTTGCCCCTTGCAAAGCAGGAAACATAAAAGTTCTTACCTCTCTACTATTTAACGAATTAAAATCGAATGTATAAGTGTAAAAGAATCCAGCAGAATTTGGAGCATAACCGCCAGTACTTACTGTGCTTCCTAAAGGATAGTGCCAATATTGATTATCATTAAATACTGAATGTGGTAAAGAATAGCCTGTGCCACCATATCTTACAGAATTGCCGTACTTAGCTTTATTGACATTTAGATATTGTACGTATAGCTCCTCACTAATAGAAACTCCTTCTTCGCGTAGTTTCTGATGAGCTCCGTAGGGTCCATTAAGTCCCCAAGCTAGAAAATCAGTTCCATCCCATCTAGTAGCACCATAAGTAGGATCAGCCCCGCCGCCTAAGGCATGAATAAGCCCTGCACGGGCATAACTAGCAGAATTGCTATTATTATCGTCAGCTAACAGAGTTTTTCCACTTGAAGGGACTGAAGAAAAAGTAGTGGATAATAAATCTGCAACACCTACATTCCGATTATTAGCCTCATTCACTGAAGTATGGGCGATATATAGAAGCTCTGTTCGGTCTCCAGTAGTGCTCTCTTGTCTGATAATGTTTGCCGCCTTTTGAAAATCTGCATGAGAGATGCTTAAATCAACGACTCCATTATACATTGTATAATTATCGGTTTGCGTAACGCTGGTTGCTAACTTGACACTATTTGCAGTTTTATCATCTAGTTTATTACCATTTGCATCTGTTGTTGTATGCCCCAAAAATGTTCCCCCAGATGAATAATAATATTCTAACCCATCTAAATCGATGCCCGAGATGGGGCAATTCATTGCAAAGGCGTAAGGACTCCATCCGGGATATTTACTTGTTAATGGATCAACGCTTAAAAACTTGCCTATTCGCGGATTATATATCCTGAATCCGTAGTCATACTCGTTGCCCTGGCCATAGGTTTCATTATCCGTCTCTTTGCCATTAAATCCATACCTATTTTGAGTTATGCCTGTATAACTTCTACCCGGCATTATCATTCCGAAGGGATAATAATCATTAATAGAAGCAATATCCGCATTGAAAAAATTAAATTTCGTGGTGTCGGTTATACTTCTGGAGCCAATTTTCTTATCAGTAATCGTAACCAGTACATTACCTAAATGGTTAGATAATTCAAAGATCTTCTTGCCTCTTGCAAAACTCGTAAAATATTTCGAACCGGCGCCAGGCTATGCCTCAGGTCGATTTAATTGCCTTTTGTCATTATTGGCTCTTTGCATGATGCATATGCGCAATACATTTAAGTACCGCAAGCTTTCAGTTCAAATAATCATGTAATGAAACTCACTAATAATAAACCCGGGATTTGGAATGCGTTGCTGCTGATTATTCGGATATGGCTTGGCTTCAGGTTAATAACTGCCGGTTACTCTTCAATTATTGATATTATTTTTCACCCGGAGCAACGGGCATTTTTTATTAAATGGTTTGGAGATGAACTGCATTTTCCCTTGCCACTGCTTATGGCATTTCTTGCTAAAGGAGCTGAACTTTCCGGAGGCACTTTTTTATTGGCTGGTCTCTTTACAAGAATAGCGGCCTCTGTTGTTGCGTTTACAATGTTTATAGCTACCGTAACAGCTAACTTGGGAGAGAATTTTACTATTGACGGCGGATTCACTATATCTTATTTTTTATTTGCCCTTATCCTTTTATTTTGGGGCGCAGGAAAATACAGCTTCGATCATTTATTTTTTCGTTCTCACACGATCTTCCCACAGGTTGTTACTTAACCTGGCGTCTTCAAATAAAAAGCCACCGCATTATTACAATCTCCGGATTTATAAATTGATAAATGGTTTTATGATTTCCTTTGACTAAACTATCTTAACTATAAAATCTTTTCTGACACACTTAAGTTTTTACAACTATGATCAGGCATTACAATTATTCCCTGAAAACAAGCCTGGTAGTGTTTAGCGTTGGTTTGTTTACTCATGCAATAACACAACCGATGGCCGATAAAACAATTAAAACGACGTTTGATAAAAAAGCATACTCCATAAATTGTAAAAAGATCGTTTTACAAAACGGTCTAACGCTGCTGGTGCATGAAGACCATAGCACACCTGTTGTATCTGTAAACCTATGGTATCATGTAGGCTCGAGAAATGAAAGTCGCGGCAAGACAGGATTTGCACACCTTTTTGAACATTTCTTTTTTAACGGGTCAGACAATTATCCGCATGGCTTTCGTGAAGCAATGGATGATGTGGGGGCAAACAACCGTAACGGTACCACAAACAACGACCGTACTAATTTCTTTGAGGATGTACCTGTTTCAGCGCTTGAAAGAACATTGTACCTCGAAGCAGACCGCATGGGTTTTCTTACGCTCAGTAAGGAAATGCTGGAGCGGGAAAGAGGCGTTGTGCAAAATGAAAAGCGGCAGGGAGAAAATCAGCCGATGGGCAAAGCATTCACTGAAATGCCGGGAAAATTATATCCATATGAACATCCCTATTCATGGTCAACTATAGGCAGCATGGCCGATCTGAATGCTGCCACACCTGATGATGTAAAACAATGGTACCAGGGTTATTATGGGCCAAACAATGTGGTGCTTGTCCTTGCAGGTGATATAACTGCTGACGTGGCAGAAGCGTTGGTGAAAAAATATTTTGGAGGTATTCCACCTGTTCCACCCATTGCACGCCTGGACAGTTGGGTACCTTCTTTACCAAATAATATTCGTGATAAAACAGAAGACAGGGTACCGCAAACAGTTATCATGCGCGTGTATCATATACCGGGCTGGAAATCTAAAGAACAGGAATACCTGAAATTGTTTGCAGATATATTGGGAGGCACAGAGAGTACGCCGCTGTACAAAAAACTGGTGTTTGAAAAACAGTTGGCAGACGAGGTTTCAACATTTGTAAATGAACAGGAACTCTCGAGTCTTTTGTATATACAGGTTATAGTGAAAAGCGGGATTGAACCTGCGATTGCAGAAAAAGAGATGGATGCGGTGGTAGATCAAATGCTGCAAAACGGTCCGGCTGCAGACGAAACAGAAAGAGCGAAGAATCGTTACCTCGCCAATTTTTCAAGAGGCATTGAAAGAACGGGCGGTATGGGTGGTCGCTCTGATGTGTTGGCTGAGAGTATGACCTATGGCGGCTCTCCAACTACGTATCTTGATAAATTGCAGACAATTGCAGAAGCAAAAACTTCTGACATAAAATCAACCGCGCAGAAATGGTTGCTGAAACCATATTATACATTGCAGGTAGACCCGTATCCTTCAATTGGTGCAGCAAAAACAGAAGTGGATCGTTCTAAGCTTCCCGCCTTAAGCACGCAGCCTGACGCGGTGTTTCCTGCAATTCAGAAAGCCACATTAAAGAATGGCCTTAAAGTGATGTTGCTGCAGCGTGATGCTATTCCTATTGTAAACATCACGCTTGCAGTAAATGCAGGTTTTTCTTCTGATGCTATTGCAAAGGCAGGCACAGCTTCACTTGCGCTTGACCTGCTCAATAAAGGAACAACAACAAAAGATATTTATGCCATAGCTAACCAGCTTGATATGGCAGGTGCACAATTAAATACCAACAGCACGCAGGATTTTTCATTCGTACAATTGAAAGCACTTACACAAAACCTGCAACCGGCATTGAATATTTTTTCAGATGTGGTATTGCATCCCTCTTTTCCTGAAGACCAGTTCAGAATATTAAAAGAACAACGCCTGTCACAAATTGATTTTGAAAAATCTGATCCCAATGATCTGGTACGGCGCATATTGCCTGCATTGATCTATGGGAAAGATCATCCTTACAGCATGCCACAATCTGGTACCGGTTTTACTGCATCAGTAAAGAACCTTACAAGAAATGATATGATCGCATGGCGTGATACATGGTTTAAGCCCGGCAACAGTACATTAATTGTTACAGGAAATATAAGCCTCGATAAATTATTACCTGCACTGGAAAAAGCATTTGGAGCCTGGAAAGAGGGCAAAGCACCAGAAAAAAATATACAGGCAATTCCTGCAACAAAAGGGGGCAAAGTATACCTGGTAGATAAACCTGAAGCCACACAATCTGTAATTGTAGCTGCACATGTTTCTTTACCCGGTGGCCAGCAAAACGAAGCAGCTATTGAAACATTTATGCGCAATTTTGGTGGCATGTCCACTTCGAGACTTAACCGCAATCTCAGGCTGGACAAGCATTGGAGCTATGGCACTGCCGGTTTTTTAACCAATACAAAGGGGCAGCGCGTGTTCACCGTTATCGCGCCTGTGCAAACGGATAAAACCAAAGAGTCCATGACAGAAGTATCCAAAGAGATTACTGATGTTGCAGGCCAGCGACCACTGAAGGGTGAAGAGTATGCCAGTATCATGCGCAATATGACCTTGCGGTTGCCTGCTCGTTTTTCCACTTTGCAATCGCTCGAAAATGCTGCAGCTAATATTATCAATTATAACCTTCCCGATGATTACTGGCAAAGCTATTCTGCTCAGGTACGTTCACTTACAGAACAGCAATTGAATGATGCATCTGAAGAAATTGTACATCCTGGTGAAGTAGTTTGGCTGGTAGTGGGTGATCTTAAAAAAGTGGAAGCCGGTATAAAAGAATTGAATTTTGGAGAGATAATAAAGCTTGATGCAGATGGAAAAGTTATTCAATAGCAGTTTTATATTGCCTAACGCTAGCTGTAGTCAATATCATCTTATATACCGCATGTAAGAACTTCAGTTACATTCTCTCTTCACATCATCATCTTACTTACCATTCCGGATAGAGTGACGGAATTATCGGGTCGGTAGAAATGATTTACAGAGCATATTATTTTAGCTGAAAAGTTTTTTATGCGAACCGGGTTTGTATTTTTTTTAATCATTGCGATCAATACCTCAGCGCAAACAAACGCTATATATGCAAATTTACCAGTCGGGAAATATCCAGTAGGTTTTAAAATATTTACACTTACTGATCCTTCAAGAATAGCAAAACCAGAATACAATTATCTCGGAGAAAAGATCGAAGGAGATCGCAGGAAAAAGATCACCGTACATCTTTGGTATCCTGCTAAAATAAATAATGGTAAACAAAAACTTACTTATGGTGATTACTGCTATAATAGTTTGCTAAGCTCCACAAGTGAAATTATCAGTAAGGAGAAGAAAGAGGCTGAAATAAACGGGAAACGAAGATCAGTGGAAGGGTGGTTTGGAAAAACAACGGATGAAGCGTGGAAAAAATTAATCGCAACAAATATGCTTGCGCAGTCAGAAGCTGTTCCGGTTGAAGAAAAGTTCCCGTTATTGATAGGTATGCTGCGCCCTTTATCAACTACAATTACTAACGAATTGCTTGCAAGCAATGGTTATGTTGTTGCCATGATAAAGGGTGAAAATTCTTCTTCCTTTGCCGGCTCCGCCTTGCACGACATTCCTGATATGCGTTTTGTAATTGTTGCATTGGAGAAAAATGGAAATATTGATGATAAAAAAATCGGCACTTTTGGATTTAGTGGCTCAGGATTTAGCCAGGTTGTTTTTGCCATGAATGATTACAGGATCAAAGCAGTTGCCGACATAGAGAGCGGTATTTATATGGATGTCCTGTTTCAAAATTTGGCCGCTTCGGATTATTACCAGCCTTCTAAACTCAGAGCGCCTTTTCTGCACATCTTCAGCCTCGATCTATCCCGGCAGGAAAAATTTATTAATGAGTTTTATGAAAAAACAAAGTTTACAAAACGCTATCGGCTCGTACTAAATCAGCATGCATTACATCATTGGGATTTTGCATCGGAAGGATATACCTCGTGTACTACTTTAGAAATGCGTGGTGCGCAACAAAATAATATTCAGCAGTCATTTGAAATAGCAGCGCTGTACTTACTCAATTTTTTTGACGCCGAGCTAAAAAATGATGCAAATGCCAGAACATTTTTGTCTGCCAAACCTGCTATTGAAAAAATACAGGATTCTCTCTGGAATATTACAGTTTTAAATGCAGCAAAAGCGGCGCCTGATAAAGATGAGTTTGAATATATCATAAAGACAAAAGGTATAGACGAGGCAGTATCAATTGTAAAAAGTACAATTAAGGAAGATACTACCGGTAACCTCATGCAATGGTTCATATTGAATGGTCTTGGCTATACTTTTCTGAACGAGGGAAAATTAAAAGAAGCCATTGGTATATTTAAACTGAACACTGAATTGCATCCGGGTGATCCTAATTTATTTGATAGTCTTGCTGAAGGCTATGAACTTTCCGGTGATAAAGAAAATATGAAGAAGATATCAGTTATCGTAATGGATCTTTTAAACAAGAAGGATAATCTGACCGATGCTGATAAAGGATTAAAAGGTAACGCAGAAAAAAGATTGAAGTTATAAAGTTGATTTGTCTAATGCCTGATCCACTCAGTCGCCAGTGATTTGAGTAATCACATGTTGTTTGAAATACTGCGAACTATAAAAAGTTCTTTGCAGTAATAGAGTGATTACCTTTAACAATGCGATCTTATTTTAAATTGAAGGAGAATAAGACCACTGTCCAAACTGAGATCATTGCCGGTATTTCTTCCTTTCTTGCTACCTCTTATATTATTGTTGTAAATCCGGGAATTCTTAGTCAAACCGGGATGCCATTTTCCGGGATTTTGAAACTCATTCTGCATAGTTAATAACGATAGAGTAAGCCGAACCCGTTTTTATTGTCACGAATGCATACTCAGTTCCCTTGATTTGTTTGAGGTCTTTTTGATACTTAGTTCCATTAATACTTATTTCATCGATCTTCTTATCGCTAAAGAGGTATGGAATCATGAATGTGAATTTATCTTCAATGGTAATTCCGGATTTAATTTTGAATGAAAGCTTGTTGTTCTTCCATTTTAAATTATTGAAAGTAGCATCATCTTTAGCTTGTATAAAGTTGAGAAGCCGCGCAGGTGCCCAGACAGGAATACTTTTTTCTTTTGCATAGTCCAGCATTTTCCGCAAAGAAGTTTTTGAAAAAAAGTATTCATCATTATGTGCTTTTATAGTTATGTATGAATACACTTCATTGTTAATGCTTCTGTCCATTAAGCCTTTAAAACATTCATAAAATCCGGTCGAATCTTTATTTTCCATGTACTGCTGGTCGTACACGTTATTTAAAAGCTGGTAAATATTAATTACTTCACCCGCCTCATCAACAAACTTTAATGGCAAACCACTTCCATTAAAATTGCCCTGCCTTTGTCCCAAAGGACCAAGAAAATGCGGCTCGATAGAATTGTTATCATAATGCGCATAATTTATATCCATCCCTATGTGATGCGCGGCTTCAATTTTTGCCTGCGCTGTAAAATCTGGTTTATTGTCTGAATTATTTCCGCACCATACAAACCAATGGTTCACAATAGTGCGCATTCCCGGTATTCCAAATCTGCTGTTCAATTCACTTAGTTTAGTGCTGATTGCATTGTTCATACTATCCCATGTGGGATGCTCCGCTTCTTTAGTATCGTCAGGATGTCCCGAAATTTCATGTCCTCTTTTTATCCATGCGTCAGTCGATGCCTTTGATACCTGATCCACTTTAAGAACATAAAGCGCCATCTTAGCATCTTTTGATTCAATATCCTTAAACTGTTCTTCAAAATCTTTTTCGCTTCTAAATTCGCCGTCATTTGTAAGAGTTACCAGGCAATTTAAAGTACCAGGAAAATACCAAAATCTTGGGAGCGGTTTTTTGCTTAATCGTTCAATGCAATGTGACAGCAAATGCATTTGTTCATCTGACTGGTTAAAAGTATTTTTTGAAGTGTCTACCCATCCGTTGACAAACATATCCATTGCGCGGATCCCTTTGATGCTATCTTTTTCTTGTCCCGCGAAAAGATGGTTTCCCTGCCGGGTGTATGCGATACTTTGCGGCAGGTTATACGTAAAAGCAATTGCATGGCCTAAACCATAATTATTCATAACAACAGCGGGGGAATTGGTTGAATCAGTTGCACTGGTATATAACGAAGCAATTTTTGTGCAGCCACTTAATTTATAGAGATCAGCCGTTCCATGGAATTGTAATGTTTCTCTTAGCAGTCCTTTTCCAGTTCCGGAAAGGGTATCTATTTTGATATATGCTTCAGTAAGTGTATCTCGCTTATCTTCTATGCCTAAAATCTCCGCTATTTTTTTATCCGGGCGAAATGCTATCAGACTGCCGCCATCTTTTACATAGGAGACAAGAATGTTTTTCTGTTCATTTGTTAATAAAACTTCTGTCAGAATAACTATATCAAATCGCTTTAAATATTTCAATGAAAACCTGACATTGGTGAGTGAATCAATTTGAAATTCATTAAAACCCTCAGCTTTCAGGATCTCGCCGGTGTAAGTATCAAAATGACCGGGCACACCAAGTATAAGAATTGGATTTTTTTTACCTGCAGCATTGATCGGTACACTAAAAAATAAAACTGTAATGCTAAGTAATAGGGGAACGATTTTATACCTGCCGTTCATTTTTATTTGATGTTAATTGGATGCTTTTGCGGCAATATTGCTGTAAATATCTCTCGCCTTAATATAACGCTGTCGTACAACATCAAGATCATGTGTAAAGTAACGGTTCCATTTTCCTGAAGGCTCAATATTCTTCAATATGTTATCGATCCATGAAATAAAAAATTGTGCGTCATCTGCGCTTGCATGTATGGGGTGGTTATCGATCGTTATATATGCAGCCGCAGAATGCGATGCATGTTCTCCACCGTTCATACGTCTTGCACATAGCCAACTACTTTTTGTAATTACCGCGGTGGTTTTTAATACCAGGGGAATGCCTGGTTTTGCAGTTCCCTCCATACTGGCGATAACTTTTCCATTGCTTATTAATTCTATTCTTCCTGTTGATTCTTTTGCAGTGGTCCAAATCACTTCGACAGAAATCGTTCCTTGATTTTTAAATTTTATTTCATCACCGGGGCCATAGTTTCCGTTTATTTTCATTTCAATGAATTCATCGTGGCCGTTTCGCGCCACTACTGTCTTCCCGTTTTTAATTCCTTCGATCCATTTATTATACGTGAGTTTGTCTTTTACTTTTACATAGGTTAACAGCTTACCAAAGGGTTCCAGATCATTGCAGGGAAAATCGGTTCCTGCTGCCAGGCCAATTTTAAAACCGCAATTCAATAATTTGTAATAAGCATTAATTGCTGCTTCACTGTTATAGTTACCATTATTAGGCGAATTGACACCATACACATCTTCGGATATAAAATCAATTGTACCCAATGCCGCTTCTACAGGATAATCAATGGGAATGCAACAATTTAATTCATCCTGGATTTTATCGTTTAAATATTCCATATGAGCAAAGCCTTTCACTGCATGTTGTTTTGCAGACCAATCCAGTATCTTGTATGGCGATTCATCCCATATTTGTTTTGCTTCTTTTAATCCCAATAAAACGAGGTGGCCGCCAAGCGCCTGGTTGCTAAAGTTGGAATAAGTTGCATCCCAGTGCCATTCGGCATCCCAGTGTATGATGCGGTTATCTTTGGATTGAGGTGCATCTGAACCATTTACTTTAGCTAAGTCCAACGTACTTTCTTTTACTTCTCCATTACCCATATCCGCCAGCAGTGAGATGACTGACAAATTATTTGGCTCCATCATTTCGGCAAGTTTTTCATAAGGAAATATAGCAGTTGCATCACCGCAATTCCTGTGCACGTGAATATCTCCTGCATACCATCCTTTCGGTTCCGGACCTGTTGATGCTGCGTGATCATTTTTCTTTATCACGCTTTGTAATGTAAATATTGAGTTAGCCGGTACTTCAACATTAAATGTTTGGGTCGTGACAGTAACATCAGCGTCTCTATGCAAATTTTCGCTGCTGTTTGTGTAATACATTTCGAAATGATCAACGGGTGGGAGATTCGCCATACTTCCATTAACACTAACTGCTCTGCTGCTCGTGTTTATACCAACAAGCGTTATACTGTTTAACGGAGTATTATAAAAGCATAACACGGTAAGACTATCTTTTTTTTCAGAAACAGCTACTTCAAATGAACCGGGCGCAACAAATTTTGAGACTTGCTGAATAGCATAAAAATGTTTTCTGGGCGAATATATTTTTGTGTCATGATCGTAACCCAAAATGCCCCAATAGCTGAATAAACTTGGTGCGTGGTGTTCATAGTAACTGTCATAACCTTCCCACTCAATAGCAGCAGTAGCTCCATGCTTTAAAAGATCGAGCAGATAACCTACACACTCACTTGCAAATTTATAATCGTACACACCAATTTTTCCATCATCCAATCCATCGCGCCAGGCATTCCATTCCGTTATCCAAAAATCTGATCTTGGGTAAGCCGAATTTTTGAGTGCGGAGTCGGCATTTGCATAATATCCTCCGTAACTATGCAATCCGAAATGCGCCATTTTAGCCATTATGACTGAGTCTTTCATTAATTCAGGAATATACCTTTTTATTCCGTTCTCCATACTTGCAGGATCAGGAGCTACATAACGCGCATCGCTCATTCCCAATGCCGACATACGATCAATTAATTTTCGAAGTAAGCGTGCATATTGCTTTTCATCCAGCTCAGGACCCTCATTATGCCAATCCGATTCATTTGTTGGTGACACAAGACCAAATTGAAGATGACGTTTATTTTTTGCGTAGTACAGAAAGGAGACAATCATTTCAACATACTCATCTTCATATTCCGGTTTGATCGTTTTTTTACCCATCCATCCAGGAACAGGCCCCATAAAATTTATCATCAGCTTGTCAGTAATTCCACGTGCATTGAGGTAGGTGATCATGTCCAGTGCTTTTTGAAATTTCGGCGTTTCATAAAGCTTATTGTAATAATCCCAGTTAAAACTAAATGGATCGTTATTATCATTTACATCTTCCCATTTCTCTACAGTTTCCACAATAACCCTCCAGACACTTGCATGCATAGAATCAAGTAAGAGGTCGAGAGCTGGTTGAAGTTCTTTGCCGTTCCAGCTCCGCGTGTTTGCATTAACACCGATACCATCAAACTGCATCAATCTTTTTGCGCCATCAACCTGCAAGTTGACAAGTGAGTTTTGTTGAGTGGGTTGGCAAATTGACTCAAAGGGTAAAAAATGCAAGAGGGCAACGATCAACAATAAAATATTTCTTTTCATTGCCCTTAAATTACAATTTGATATTTGACTCAAGAAATTGTATTACCGAATTAGATTTGATCGAATAATACCTTGCGGGATCAATTGTTGCTTTTTTACATCACCTGGTAGGCTGATGCAATGCTTATCTTTCCCTTCAACTCCGGCTTCGAAAGAAGGATAGATTGCAGCGCATCATTAGCCTGCGCCTGGCTTCCACCTGCAAAAACATTTGTTCCATGTTGTGCAAGCGTGGCATTATCTATAATCACAAATTGCTCTTCCACTATATTAACTGCTGCATTATTCAATACAAAATTTTTCTGTTTGGTTTCTATTGATAACGGGCATTGACTGATGGCACCGCCTTTGATCATTAACCTGAATATAGCAGGATCGACTTCAAATGGTGGCGGATCGGGGAACGGATCAAAGTCTGAAATTTTCACATCGTACACCACATCCCTGTTAAAACCATAATCCACAAAAAGTTCATTAGTATCAGACACTTTCACGCCACCCTTTTCCAGCGTGTAAGATGGTGATTTTAGTTTATCATCATCAGACATTGCTTTATATACTGATGGAGCAAAGCTCTCCTTTACTTCATCCAATGTCATGCCTGCACTTTGCAACCTGAATGCCGATACGTTTGCAAACTTGATATCAGCAAGCGGGCTATTTCCAAACTTATTCATTTCGATATTCAGCGGCATGATCACCTGGCTCACTTTTAATGCACCAAATGATTGCAAAACAACCTGTCCTGCCTGTGCCTGTATTTCGGCAATCGTTACAAGATTAAACCTGTTTGTTGGTAACTCTGTTGCCCAGTTTGCATCTAGGTTCATTGCATCCAGGAGTTTCGGCAAGACAGCAATGCCAGGTTCTATCACTTCGAGCGCATCGCCCCATGTAACATTTAAGCGAACTTTAAAGGTGAAGAAGAGGATGGAGAAAGATGCTGTGCCTTTTGCATTCCATGGTGTAGGCCCTGATAGTTCAAAATCAAGCTTGATAGAAAATAAAGTTGAGCTTCCCATTTTCACTTCCAGTCCCGCAGAAATATTGCAGATAAACTTAAATGGCGAAAATTGGAATAACACATCAAATTGTAAGTAACCCACCACGCTAAATGAACCGGCTTTAAAACGAAAATCGATCTTTGCACCGAACTGCACTGTATTGGAAGTAACAGCAAAATATGCAGTCAGCACAAGATTGGGATTGCCGCTCAGAATAGTGAGCGTTAACCTTTTCAGATTGGGCACATTCAGTTCCTGGGGTGCTTTAAACGCCGGATGAAATCCTCCCACCGACATTAAAAATCCTTTGCT
>DATBFI010000441.1:0-6211 GCA_036558585.1 Chitinophagaceae bacterium | reverse complement strand
GCCATGCAAAATTAGTTTTGATAGTGACATGTACCGAGCCTATGGCTCTGATTGGTTTTTAGCCTTGGTTTCAATGAACTAAAGTCCATTGTTACTATATATATCGAAGCTACGCTTCTGTTTATACTATTCAGACAACAGACAATTGGATAATAAAAATACTTCCTTCGCCCCGTCCGGCAGGCGGGGGTCTCTACTTTTATTTCACCGCCATGTGCTTGAATAATATCATAAGCCAGACTTAAACCCAATCCTGTTCCCTGTCCTGGTGGTTTTGTTGTAAAGAATGGCTGGAAGATTTTGTCTACAACCTTTTGAGGAATGCCGGTGCTTATTATTTGTTTTCCAAAGCAGGATACAAAGCTTTCTCATAGCAGCGAAGATTACTTCCAAAAGTTACTCAACATTCTGCACTTTTTCGAATAAAGATGCAGGAGTACAAGCCGCATCTATCCAAGAGGCTGAGGTTGCCCGCATTAACTTGTCCCTTGTGTCTTCCCTGCCTGTGCGGTAGGCAGTTTGCGTTCTTCGCGTCCTGGTAAGCAACGCAAAGAACGCAGGGAATCGCGGAGGTCGTAAAGAAAACTAAGTTGTATAAAAAGCGGTCAGAGTATCATCGCAGGGCAAGCTTAGGTCAGATTACTCTGGTGAATTTTGATCTTCCAGCAACACTTTTGTCAACTCATTTAGCTGGTGGACTTTATTTTTAAAATCACCTTTTAGGTTGTTACGTATCTGCTGCATATTGTTGAGTACGTCATCAAGTTCTTCGGGCAAGAGTTCATTGAATACTTCTTTGAGTCGTTTTGCAACAGTAGGAGATTTTCCGTTTGTAGAAATAGCAAGTTTAAGATTGCCCTTAGTTACAATAGAGCCAAGATAAAAATCACAAAGCTCCGGCTTGTCTGCTACATTAATTAATTTGCCTTTTTGTCTGGCATCGTCTCTTATGCGTTTACTTGTTGCTATATCATTGACAGCGGCAATAACAATATCACATTCATTCAAATAATCGGGCTTATATTCATCAATAATTATTTCAACAGTTTTATATTGACTCGCCAATACTGCAAATGTATCTGCAACTTCTTTTGTTACGACGGTTATTTTTGTTTTTGGGGAATTGCTAAGTATGGCTTGTATTTTTTCTAATCCTACGTTGCCGGCACCGACCAATAAAACATGAAGTTGCTCAAGTTTTAAAAAAACAGGAAAGAGATTATTGACGCCCCCCCTCTCGCCCCCATCCCCTAAAGGGGAGCTATTAGGTGTGTGATTATTTACCGGTTCAATTTTGTTCATATTTTTTTCAATTCCCCTTTAGGTTCAAAGGACTCCTTTGGAGGGTTAGGGGCTCTGCACAATCTGCTCTCTCATCACAAAATCTCCAAACGCCTCTTTCTTTTTTCGTGTTGTTACAAATCGTTGAAATAAAACATCCAGCTCATACAAAATTTCTTCTTCGGTAAGACCTTCCTTATAAATTTTATTGAGCCTTGTACCAATTACATCAGCACCCAAATGCATATTGTATTTTCCAAGAGCTGTACCAATAAAACCTATCTCCGAAATATATGGTCTTGCACAACCATTGGGGCAGCCGGTCATGCGAATATTAATACCTTCATTTTGCAATTTGTATTTTGCAAGTATCGCTTCAATCTTTGTAACCAGGGACGGTAAATAACGTTGTGCTTCTGCGAGCGCCAGGGGACAAGTATTCAATGCTACACAGGCCATCGAGTTTTTTCTTACCGGTGATGCCTCATTTGTAAATTTAATTACCCCATACTTATCCAACATTTCCTCCACTAAAGATTTATCTTCTTCTTTAATATCACCAATAATTAAATTCTGGTTGCAGGTAAACCTGAACTGCGCCCTGCGTGTTTGTGCAATTTCAAAAAAAGCTTGTTTAAACTGGACCTGTTCATCATCATATATTCTTCCGTTTTCAATGAACGCAGTATAATACCATAACCCTTCATGGTTCTGATGCCAGCCATAATTATCATGACGATAAGTAAATACAATTTTTTTTGCAGGCTCAAATTGCACACCCGAACGTCTTTCCACCTCTGCTTTAAAAACATCAACACCCATCCTGTCAATAGTATATTTCAGGCGTGATAATTTTCTGTCACTGCGATTGCCATTATCACGCTGCACAGTTACAATTTCATACACTACTTTCAGCAGATCACCGGGTTTCACAAACCCAAGCACAGTTCCGAGTCTTGGGTATGTTTCCGGGTTGCCATGTGTAGTTCCCATTCCGCCGCCTGCTGCCACATTAAAACCGATCAATTTATTTTGTTCAACCACTGCAATGAGACCAATATCATTTGTAAAAACATCCACATCGTTATATGGTGGAATGGCAATTGCAATTTTAAATTTGCGGGGTAAATAACGGTTCTCATACAATGGATCTTCTTCACTTACTTCTGCAAGTTTTTCTTCATCGAGCCATATTTCATACCATGCTTTTGTTTTTGGTAACAGGAATGAACTTATTTTATTAGCATAAGGAAATATTTCTTCGTGTATTGCAGAATATTTTGGGTGAGCACTGCAGATAACATTTCGGTTTACATCGCCACATGCTGCAATTGAATCAAGGTGCACTTTATTAAATGCTGAAATAGCCGGCTTCACATGCGATTTTAAAATTCCATGTAACTGTATTGTTTGTCTTGTCGTTATTTTTATAACACCTGTTGATTGCTCTCCTGCAACATGATGCAACGTCTCCCATCTTTCCGGTGTAAGCAAACCGCCGGGTAAGCGCAAACGGATCATGAATGAATACAATCGCTCTAGTTTTTTTGCAGCACGTTCTTCTCTCCGGTCGCGGTCATCCTGGAGATACATGCCATGAAACTTTACCAGCGCCTGGTCATCCTCACGAATGGCGCCAGTATGTTCGTCAAGCAAACTCTCTTTTAAAGTGCCACGCAAACCCCTGCTTGCTTTTTTTATTCTTTCAACCGGTGATTCGCTCATATTTACCCCCATCCCCTGAAGCCTGCCTGTCGGCAGACAGGGGAGTTTAGAAGTTCGTTTTAAAATTATTATATGTTACTATTTTGGGCCAACTATATCATTTACTTATCATCTGTTGACGGCAGCCATCACTCTTAGTTTATAAATCATTCAAGTTGTCTTACCACATAGAAACATAGGAAACATAGTTTCCACATAGTTGTTTTCTATGTGTTATTTCTATGTTTCGAATGTACCTATGTGGTGTAATAGCCGCATAAAGGACCAAACGTACAAGTGTGCGACGCAACGAAAGCCAAATACTTTTGCAAAGCACGGCTCATACAAATTTTCAATACTCAATTTTCAATAAACAATTACATCTCTCCCCTTTAGGAGCCATGGGCTTCTTCTTAATATACATCCTTATGATATCTTCCATTCTCCTGCATTGCAATCAAATACTCTTCGGCCTTGCTTTCATTTAAATTGCCATGCGTTGCAATTATATTCAACAACGTTTTTTCTACATCAAAGCTCATGGGATCTTTACAACCGCATAAATAAATGTGTGCGCCATTTTGCATCCATTCAAAAAGCTCGGCGGCATGTTGCTGCATTTTGTGCTGCACATAAATTTTCTCTTTCTGATCTCTTGAAAAAGCAGTATTGACCTTTGTTAACACGCCCGTGTCGAATAACGAAAGCAATTCGGTTTGATAAAGAAAGTCGGAAACAAAATGTTGCTCACCAAAGAACAACCAGTTGCGGCCTTGATGTCCCTGTGCATCCCGCTCAAATAAAAATGACCGGAAAGGCGCAAGACCAGTACCCGGGCCAATCATAATTATATCAGTGTCTGGTGCAGGCAAGCGAAATGAACTGTTTCTCTGAATATAGAATTGAAGTTCATCATCCTCTGCAAGACAAGACAAATAATCTGAACACAAACCATAACGAACCTGGTCGCCAACATTAAACTTACTGCGACTTACCGTAACATGCACTTCTTTTTCACCATGTGAAGATGGCGAAGATGAAATAGAATACAATCTTGGTATGATGGGATCAAGAATATTTACCAACAATTGCACATTCAATCTTTGATCTGCCTCAGGCGGATATATACGTAACAGGTCAGCAAGGTCCATTTTTACCAAGGGAATATCTTTCTTTACAAGCTTTGCATACTGTTGCACAATTCTTTCAGGTAAGTACTGAATATTTATCTTACTTCTAAAAAGATCTGCAGCTTTGTATGTTTGTTCTTTATAGATCAATTCTTCTTCACCATCCAGTTCCAGCAATTCAAAAATTTTATTCAGAGCAGCGTGACCATTTTTTGCAACAACACCCAGGGAATCTCCCGGTTCATAATTAATATCTTCCTCCGTAGCAATTTCAATGTGATAGGTTTCTTTATTCGAGCCCCTGTCGTTCAGATTAACAATACCTGCAATGGTACCGTCATAAATTTTCTTTCCTGTTTTAGCAGTTTTTGTCTTAACAGATCCATTGCCGGATGGCGCATTATCAAATTTTAATGCTGCATTTATAAACTCGTCAATCCATCCATTGGCATCGCTTTCAAAATCAGTATCACATTTTCTTAATGGAGTGATCCTTCTTCCTCCGAGCTGATATAAACGCATATCAATATCTTCTCCCGCTTTACAGAACAGAGGATAAGCAGAATCTCCCAATGCCAGTACACCATATTTCAAATGGCCTAATGAGATCTCATTCTTGTGAATATGGTCATAGAATTTTTTTGCAGCTTCAGGTGGCTCACCGTCACCCTGTGTACTCATCACGACGATGAGGCATGATTCTTTTGAAAGATCATTTATTTTATATTGATCAAGACTTTTAAGTTTAGCCTGTACGCCTTGTTTTTTCAAGCGGTTGCTAAAATCAGTTGCTACTTTTTTTGAGTTTCCTGTTTCCGTTCCATAAACTACTGTGCAGGCAGGTATCGTGAAAGAAGCATCCTGCACAAATTCTTTCACCTTTGTTTCTTTAGCAGGTTGCTGTACTGAAGTAAGTGCAGCGATATATCCGCTGATCCAGATCAGTTCCTCTCTTGATGCGTCTTGCAATAATTCGTTTAATGATTGAAGCTTAGGCCCTGCTAACATGTGACAATTGTTGAATATTATTGATCAATGATATTAACTCCGGATAGTTGTCCAAAGATTTAAAGTATGGTTTTCTTTCATTGGTGTTCGGTTGCCATGCAAACTGTTTATACAGCATTGCTACCTTGCCCGCAATTACCAATGAAGGACTTAAAAATTCATCGTGAATATCCGATAAACTAAATTCCCCAAGTGTAAACTGACGGACATACTGATTTGGTGTTGTTGCCTGCTCAACAACAAGAAAAGGAATGTTCTTATCAGCGCCTGCCTGTAACAGTTTGCCAACCAATTGCGGCAATGCGTTACCCGTCATATAAAATACAAGTGTATCTTCAAAAGAAGCCAGTTGTTTCCATGTCTCATCTGTAATTGCCGAATCTTTATAATAGGTAAGGATACGTACACCGTTTGCAAGCTTTCTGGCAGTAAGCGGCACGCCCAAATATGCTGATGCGCCTGATACAGCAGTTATACCGGGAATTATTTCATAAGGAATATTATATTCTTTTACTGTTATCAGCTCATCAAGAATGTTAGAGTATAAAGAAACATCGCCACCCTTTAACCTTACAACAACACTATACGCTGAAGCTAATTGAACAATAAGATCATTTATTTCAAATTGCGGAGTGGACGCACCACTCCTTCCCTGCTTACCAGCAGGAATTATAATTGCATTGGGACTAACATACTCCTTTAAGATTTCTTCACTCACCAGCCTGTCGGTAATTACAACTTCTGCCCTGGCTAAAATTTTTGCAGCTTTAATAGTTAATAATTGTGGATCGCCAGGCCCGGCACCTACAAAATAAACTTTTCCGTAACGCTTAACTTTCATCTTTCAAAATTGAGACATCAAATTTTTTGAGGGAGACATTATACGAGATTTTTCTTTTTTACATTTATCACATCTCACCAATTTAATACAATGCATATATAGCATTTGCTTTTTCTGTTGCAGGTTTATTTTCCCACCACCAATTAGCTGCACTATAAGCCTCGCCCGGTTTTATTGCTCTTGTACACGGAGCACACCCAATACTTACAAAACCTTTATTGTGCAATGCATTGTATGGAATATTGTT
>DATBFI010000440.1:0-5484 GCA_036558585.1 Chitinophagaceae bacterium | reverse complement strand
GTATCCCCGGTAAACTCAAAAGAATTATTACTAATTGTGACCTTATCTTTTTCATCACTTGACACCGAAAGAATGCCGCTTTGGGAACTTTTTATATTACAATTTTTTATAGTAACGCTGCTGCCGGGCAGGGTTTTCCATGTAGGCCATATATTTCCACTACCACATTCAATTGAACAACTATCTATCAATACATTTTTTGCAGCAAGGATCATGTGATACTTACTGTTACTATTTATTGCCCTGATAACGCAATTTTTCACAGTAATATCAGACGTCCAGTGAGGATCTGTGCATAAAAATTGTCCCCCTTTATTGTTTTCAAATTCACACTTTTCAAATGTAATGTTGCTGGTTGGTCCGCTTGCCTCTACGTCTACGCCTGCACCTGGCAGGTGAAATCCATATGTTCCTTCAGAAAAACCGGTATTTTTAAATGCACAATTATAAAAGAATCCTCCTTTTAAAAATATTATTGATAGACCCTGGCGGGCATTGTAGAAGGAACGGACATTTTTCATTGTAATATTTTCAGACTTTTCCCCGGTAATGTAAATCCCGTCTGTTTGGGCATGATGCGTATAAACATCTTCTACTGTTACCGTATTACAATCTACAAACTTTAATAAATGAGAATCGGCTTCCACTACACCCTTGTCTCTTTCCATTTTATCAACATTTCCGTTAATTTCCAAACCGCGAACTGTAAGATTTTTGCAATCTCTAAATACAAGAGGATTCATTGCATTGGAATAACTATACCAACGTTTTCTTTTTCCTTTTTGATAGTCGGCGGATCTTTTAAACTTGCCATTAATAGAAATTACTGCACCTTGCTCCCCTGTAATGGTTAATCCATCGCAGTTCTCAAAAGCTATGTCTGCTATCTTCTTGCCTTTGGTATCATACTCATTTATATAATAAGTGCCTTTAGGAAAATGTAACTCACACTTACCTTTTCTTTGGTTACAGGCTTTGGCTGCTGCTAATAATGCCTGGTAATCATCTGATACGCCATCTCCCTTTGCCCCAAAATCTTTTACGTTAAGCACGTCAACAGGAAGTGCCAGGCTTAAATTGAAAACCGGCAAAACGCCTATAACAAATAAAATTTTAAAAGCTCTCATATTACGGATTTAAATTATTAAACTTAGATGCTGTAAATAGTTTTGCAATTTCTATACCATTACCGATTCAATGACTTTTACAATTCCGACGTAGAGAAATTCTCCCACGAAGTTTATCATTTCTACGCAGTAGGGATCTTCAAACACTCTTTAGTAAGGTGGAGTATAAATTCACAATTTTTTTTACCATCCTGTTTACGGAATAATTTTCGACAACAACCAACCTCGATTGATTACCCATTTCATTTAGACGATTATAATCCATTTTCATGATCTTCGACATTCCTTTATAGAGTTCATAATGATTCCCGGGTTTAACCAAAAAACCATTTTTTTCTTTTACCACTGTAGAATTGCCTCCTACGTCTGTTGCAACAATTGGTAACCCGGAAGCCGCTGCTTCAAGAAGCGCTATTGACTGTCCTTCCCATGCAGATGACATCACAAAAGCATCTGAAGCATTTAATATGCCAGCCACATTATCCCTGACACCCAATAATTGAACTTTTTTTTCTAATTCTAATTTTTTAATAATATTAACTATTTCATTTTCGAGTGGGCCTCTGCCTAAAATCAATAATACTGTATCAGGATAATCCTTTAATAAAATACTGAAGGCGTTTAATAAATTGGGGTAATCTTTTTGCTCATAAAAACTTCCGATCGCAGTCCATACAAACTGGTTATCAATCTTTAAATCTTTTCGTAATTGTGTTCTTTCTAAACTGTTTCTTTTAAAGTGACCTGTATCGACAAGATTATCCATGTAACAAATTTTTTCCGGATCAACCTTTGTATACTCGCAATAATTTTTATACGACTCGTATGAGATCGCAGTTATATAATCCACTCTCCAGTTGGTTATCCTGTAAAGAAAATTTCTGTACCTGTTCTTTTTAAAATTAGGATCATGAGTTGTGTTGACTAAAGGTGCTTTTTTCCCAAAGAAAATGGCCGCTATTCGTGAAAACAAATTAGCATGTACCATGTGGGCATGAATTAAATCCGGCCTGAACTGTTTTATTATTTTTTTATATTTTATAAGTGCGCCAAAGAGATCTTTGTAGCCTTTTATATTCAGCACATCTACTTCAATTCCCAACTCGTTAAAATCTTTTACCAATGCCTGTGGCTTAATTAATGTTACCACTTTTATCGTATACCCCTGCGCGCTTAAATAAGTACAATTAGTTAATAACATTTTCTCCGCGCCACCATAGTCAAGGCCTGTGATTATAAAAAGTAATTTCATTGTAAAAGAGCGAATACATTTATATACGAAAATAACAAATGCTATTGCACATTTACGTGCTCTAAATAAATTAGCTTGTACCCAATTAATTCTTCCGTTCTCTTAATATCATCGGCAAAGAATTGAAGAAGTTCATTATATAAACTTAAATCCAGTTTGAGATTTTCTTTTGTATAAAACAACTGCTTGGCATTTTCAAGTAAAGCAGATGGTAATGTTTCCCTGATAAGACCTTTTATTTTGTATTTGTGCATGAATTTATTTAATAAAGGATATCTTGGTTTTACTGATTTATGTTCATGTTGCATTTCATTGCCGCTAAAATCAATTTCCAAAAAATCACTTAATGATCTAAAGAACTCTTTTCTGTTTGCGCTCATCAATTCCATAGTAATTACACAAACATTTTTCTTACCAAACAACTGTTGATAATAATCAATAGCATCAGCGTATAAGCTCATCCTGTAGTAATTCCAGCGATCCTCTTCATTTTGTTTGTCTATTGCTTCCCAGGCATCTTTAAAACTCTGGCTGGTCCTTCCTTTACCATAGTCCAGTTTATAATGGGAAAATGCACGTTGCACCGGATCTCTCAGTAAGATGATAACTTTTGCACCAGGGTTATAGTCCTTTATTCTAACAGCTGCATCTTTTGAATGTAAGTAACAGGTGCTGCAATCAGCTAAATATTTCTCGTTATTGTAAAATTTAAAGAGTGAATGATAATCACTCATCGTTTTTATGTGTGCAAAATGCCTTTTGCTGTTTACATGTAAATCGCGGATAAAAATTTGAATATCGGAATTATCCATGCCGTCGCTTATTGAGTGCGGAAGCTGTGACATGAAAAAATTTGGCTCTTTAACGGGGCATACAAAGATATCCGGGTGCTGTTCAAAAAACCGGGTCAGGCTGGTGGTGCCGGCTTTCATTGCACCAACCAAAAAGAGATTCACTTTGTTTTTCATATCTTTATTGTCTACGAACAGGCTAAATACGAGCAGGCTAAAAGGTTATAAGAAATATTGCTATAGGCTTAATTAACATGCTGCAATTTTTTACCAACATGGTCAGCTTCAAGAATATCTTTAAATAAAGATTCATATTGGTCCACAATGCTTTCAACAGAAAAATCATTGGCTCTCCTCATTCTTTCTTCCATCGTTGAATTTACATTTGGTGTATTGATTGTTTCTATAATTGCATTTGCAAGACTCTCTTTATCATTTACCGGTATTAATTTACCAAATTTTCCTTCCTGTAATATTTCTGAAGGACCACTTGGGCAATCGGTAGATATAACCGGCAGCCCGCAACTTAAGGCTTCGACCAAAACATTCGGGAAACCTTCTCTGTTTGAACATAATGCGAAGAGATCTGCCGAAGATAACAGGTCTTCAGGGTTTTCTACAAAACCAGGAAGAAAAATTTTATCTTGTAATTTAAGTGCACTTATAAGCAATACTAAATTATCTCTTTCAGGGCCCTCTCCAAGAATATACAATTCTGCATTTTGCTGATAAAAAGGTACCCTGTTTAATACTATTGAAAAAGCTTCAATGAGTAAAGAGAAATTTTTTTCCTTGTCCAGCCGGCCCATGGAAATAATTCTAAGCTTATCATGATTATATTTTCCTTTTTTAAAAAAATTTTCAATAGGATTATTAATAACAACAGAAGTCTTTAGATTATTGATCACACGGTTTAGTTCATCCTTAACTCCTTGTGATACGCAAATAACCGCATCTGCTTTTTTGTAAACCATTTTGGCTAAAAAAGTAATAATCTTATTAATAAGATTTTTATTATTCGCATTTCGCGTAGACGGATTACTATGCTCCGAAAAAAATATTTTCCCCTTATAATTGGATAAAATAACTGATATACCTGCGATCACATTAACATAAGTCATGGAAGAAAAAAAAAGTGCAGGTCTGCTCCGTTTTAAATACCTGGCAATTTCAAATACATTTCCTGAAATGTTTCTCTTACCTAAAGAAATAATTTTTATGTTTTTATCGAGCCTTTTTAAATATACTCCTTCGGCATTCGCGATTAATAAAGATATATCCCATCCTCTTTTACATAATTCGTTTGCCAATAATAAAGTTACCTTTTGAGCTCCGCCCCCAGCCATAGAAGGTATTAAAAATGCTATTTCTTTTTTCATTAAATCTTTTAAAATACCGGGTTTAAACAATTTTCCTTTCTGCTTCATCGTAACATTCATATTCATTTTTCCACTTTTCTAAATTCATGTTCGTAACTCTTTCTAATAGCTCGATGTCTTCCTTAAAAGTTTTAAAAAGCATTGATTTCATGGAAAGGTATTCATCTTTATATTTTTCGGAAGCTCTTCTTTTATTTTTTCTTGCAAGAAAATTTGCCAGGCCAAAACCTTTGGTTATTCCGAGCTTCCTTCTTATTCTATTAAAAAAACTAAAGACATTAGAAAGCCAGGGAAACCTTTTTTCTTTTTTTTCATTTATGATCTCAAAAGTTGGCAAAGTAATTGTTTTCACCTCCAAAAAGTTTAGCGCTTTGTGATAAGTTTCCACAGGGTTATCTTTTAAATCATCCAGTAAAATAAAATGTACTTTTTCTTTTGGCACTTTCATGAGTAATCGGCTAACCTGTTCTCCCAGGCTACATGTATCCCGGTATTGCAACAAACTTTTTTCCCTGCAGGGGTATGGTATGTATAATCCCTTTTTTCTTTCGTTTTGGAGGTTCCATGCCTTCTGTGGAGAATCAACATTTTCCAGGCCGCTAAATAATAATTGCTGATGCAGCGAATAAAACATATCAACCGGGTTTCTCAACATGACAATAAATTTTGATTCGGAATTATATTTTAATATTTCATCAGCCGCTATCCTTGAGTATAAATACCACACTGAAGCCTCCATTAAATATTTGTGGGAGTTTGAAGCATTTTTAAAATTTTCCAAATATTGTTTCTCCGAAAATGTATATCTATACTCACTATCAAGATTAAAATAATGAGGCTCCTTGTAGGGACTAACAAAAATTTCGGGATGCTGACTTAAATAATAAGCCATTGAAGTAGTTCCACATTTGGGCGCTCCTATAATAAATAAGTTT
>DATBFI010000439.1:0-5005 GCA_036558585.1 Chitinophagaceae bacterium | reverse complement strand
CCGCAGTAAGTACCAAACAAAATATTGAGAACTTTCGCAGGCAGTTGGATAAGATCGGGTTTTCTTTTGACTGGGACAGGGAAGTAAAAACTTCTGACCCCAAATATTATAAGTGGACCCAGTGGATCTTTTTACAACTGTTCAAAAGTTTTTATAACCGCAATACGAACAAAGCTGAATACATTGACGTATTAATCAATGCTTTTGAAAAAGAGGGAAATAAAAATCATCCGTTTCCGGTTTCTGGTTACCGGTTACCCGTAACAGGCAATAGGCAACAGGCAACAGGTAACTCTTTCACTGCAGATGAATGGAGATCCTTTGATGAGTTCACCCGGCAGAGCATCCTGATGGAATACCGTTTGGCTTACTGTGGATACGGCGAAGTTAACTGGTGTGAAGCATTGGGTACAGTGCTTGCCAATGATGAAGTAGTAAACGGCGTGAGCGAACGTGGCGGCTACCCTGTTGTAAAAAAGAAATTGCGTCAGTGGTATTTAAGAATAACCGAGTATGCAGACCGCTTACTGGAGGGATTGAAGCATGTTGATTTTAGCGAATCAATGAAAGAAATGCAGAGCAATTGGATCGGTAAAAGTTATGGTGCCGAAATTGACTTTGGGATTCTCGATCATGAAGAAAAATTAAAAGTATACACTACAAGACCCGACACTATTTTCGGTGTTGATTTTATGGTGCTTGCACCTGAGCATGAATTGGTGGAAAAGATCACTACGCAAAAACACAGGAAGGAAGTTGAAGAATATCTTGATCATGTAAAAAGCCGCAACGAAAGAGAGAGAATGGCAGAGAAAAATATCAGTGGCGTTTTTACCGGCGCATATGCAATAAATCCTTTGAACTTCAGGGAGATCCCGATTTATATAAGTGAATATGTTCTTGCGGGGTACGGGACGGGAGCTATCATGGCAGTACCCTGCGGGGATGAAAGAGATTTTAAGTTTGCCAAATATTTTAATATTCCCATCACGAATATTATTGGCGATAAATTTAATGGCGAAGAGGCTAATCCAACCTGGGAGGCAGAATTACACGAGAGTGATTTCTTAACGGGTATGCTGATGCTTGATGCAGCGGAGGTTGTGATCACTGATCTTGAAGGCTGGGGCAAGGGCAAGAGAAAAGTGAATTATAAAATGCATGATGCAGCATTTAGCCGCCAGCGTTATTGGGGTGAACCTATTCCTATAAAATGGGAAAATGGAATTGCGTATCCTCTTAATGAAACCGAATTGCCTTTGGAGTTACCTCATGTCGAAAGCTATAAACCCGGCCCAGAAGGGGAAGGCCCTCTTGCAAATATCGAGGAGTGGAAATATAAAAAAGTAACCCTTGATTTATCAGAAACTTCGAAAGTCTCTCCGCCAGCAGGCGGGGGAGATATAGAGGGGGCTTTGGAGACTAATACCATGCCCGGTTATGCCGGAAGCAGCTGGTACTTTTTGCGCTACATGGATCCACATAACGATAAAGAATTCTGCAGCAGGAAAGCAAGTGATTACTGGGGACAGGTTGATCTTTATATCGGTGGGACAGAACATGCCGTAGGACATTTATTATACAGCCGAATGTGGACAAAAGCTTTGTATGATTTGGGGTATATCAGTCATGATGAGCCATATAAAAAATTGGTGAACCAGGGGATGATACAGGGAAGCAGCAGGTATATATTTCTATTCCGGTTAGAACCTTTAAATATTTCAACGACTTCATTAAGCCCTATTTTTATTTCTTATACTTTATATGATAAATGGAAAAGGGGAGAAATGACTAATTATCAAATTCTTGATAAACTAAATGAGCAGATACCCAATTATTATACTCCAGAAAATGCACACAAAGCTCAAATGTTGGTTTCTCAAACACAAATGGAGACAGAAGATATAATTCAATTGCATGTAGATGTTAACATAGTTAATGGAGTTGAATTGAATATTGAAGCTTTTAAAAAATGGAGGCCAGAATATAAGAATGCAATTTTTATAACTGATGATAATGGAAAATACATCTGCGGTGTTGAAACAGAAAAAATGAGCAAGAGCAAATTCAATACTGTTAGTCCGGATGACCTCGTCGAAAAATATGGCGCCGATACTTTCCGCATGTATGAAATGTTCTTAGGTCCTGTTGAGCAAAGCAAACCCTGGGATACAAAAGGTATTGAGGGTGTGTACCGTTTTTTGCGTAAGCTGTGGCGTCTATTTTTTGATGAACAAAAAGGCATGGTCTGGAACGAAGAAAAAGCTACTGATGGTGAGTTAAAAGTGTTGCATAAAGCCATTAAAAAAATAGAAGAAGATACAGAACGTTTTTCTTTTAACACATCGGTAAGCGCATTCATGGTTTGTGTAAATGAATTAACTGACCTGAAATGCAACAAAAAAGAAATTCTTGAACCGTTAGTAATAATGCTGGCTCCTTATGCACCGCATATATGTGAAGAATTGTGGCATGAGCTGGGAAATACAAAAAGTGTTTTAGATGCTGCTTATCCTGCTTATGAACAGCGGTATACTGTTGAGTCTGTGAAAGAATATCCTGTAAGCATCAATGGCAAATTAAGGACAACAATAATAATTGATCTTAATGCTTCACAAGATGAAGTGGAACAAATAGTATTGAAGAATGATGTTGTGAAGAAATGGGTAGATGATAAGCCTTTGAAGAAATTCATTTTTGTAAAAGGAAAAATGGTGAATGTGGTTGTCTGAACCATGACTAAATAATTCAATCTTCCTTTATTAAATAATGAACCATATAACGATGCGCCGAAACGATTTCGGCGTTTTGTTTTAACTTTATACAAATGATCTGTTATGCCTATTACAAAAGAAGAAATTGATGCAATGAGCAATGAAGAGAAGCGTCAGCTTCTTGAGATGATATGGGATTCCTTTGGCGAGTACGACGAAAATAATCATACAGATGACCTGCCCGAAGAAACCGAAGAAGAACTTCAGATACTGCAAGAAAGATTGGAAGAATATCGAAGAAATCCTTCATCAGCAATTCCCTGGGAGAAACTTAAAGATGAGCTGATGAAACGTCACCATGACTAAGAAAATCAATGTATCAGCTAAAGCGGCTGATGAAATAAGGCAAGCGGCGATCTGGTATGATGATCAATCATGGGGACTGAGTAAAAAATTTATTGCTGAGTTAGAATATTACTATGAAAGAATTAAAAAGTATCCTGATAGTTATAAAGGAGTGACTAAGAATGTCAGCCGTTGTCTTTTAGAAACATTTCCATACATCATCTTCTTTTCAATATCTAAAGATGAAATAACAATTCTTAGGGTTCGTCACACAAAACAAAGACCACTCAAACGTTACCGGTAATTTCTTTCACTCCGGATACGTGTCTCTCACTAAAAAGCTAACGCCAAAGGGGTTTCTTTATTAACTTGCATGCTCTTATTTTTGAAAATTTATGATTCACTATAACAGGTTTGTTTTAGACAATGGTTTGCGTGTATTGGTACATGAAGATACTTCAACGCCAATGGCAGTAGTTGATGTGATGTATGATGTGGGCGCAAGAGATGAAAATCCGGACAAAACTGGGTTTGCTCATTTGTTCGAGCATCTTATGTTTGGAGGCAGCGTTCATATCCCCGATTATGATGATCCTTTACAGAGGGCGGGCGGCGAAAACAATGCGTATACAACAAATGATCTTACCAATTATTATTGCCAGCTGCCTGCTCAAAATATTGAAACAGCTTTCTGGCTTGAAAGCGACAGAATGTTAAGCCTCGCCTTTAGTGAAAAAAGCCTTGATGTTCAACGCAAGGTCGTTTGCGAAGAGTTTAAAGAACATTATATTAACCAGCCCTACGGAGATGTGTGGCATAAGATGCGTGAACTTGCATATACGGTTCATCCTTATCGCTGGATGACAATTGGCAGGGAACTAAGCCACATTGAAAACGCACAACTCGATGACGTCAAACAATTTTTCTTTAAGCATTACAGGCCTGTAAATGCAATTCTTGTTGTTGCAGGAAATGTAAAAACGGAAGAAATAAAACGTCTTTCTGATAAATGGTTTGGCAGCATTCAGATGGGGGAAAAATACAACAGGCAACTGCCACAGGAGCCGGTTCAACCTGCACCGCGCAAATTGGAAGTTACGGCTGATGTTCCATTCGATGCATTCTACAAAACATGGCACATGCCTTCAAGACTGGAAAAAGGATATTATGTAGCTGAATTAATTACAGAGATTCTTGGCGGAGGCGGATCATCGAGGTTATATCAAACGCTAGTGAAGGAAAAGCAACTATTCAGCAATATAGAATGCTACCAATTTGGAAGCGTTGATGCCGGTCTCATCACTATTGAAGGCAAACTAATAAAAGGAGTAAAGCCTGGTGATGCCGAAAAAGCAATTGAAGAAGAATTAAGTAATTTAAAAGCAACGGCGGTCAGCGAAGCCGAGCTGCAAAAAGTAAAGAACAAAACAGAAAGCGCCATTACCTTTGAAGACATGAGCGTAATGAACAGGGCTAACAGTCTTGCGTTTTATGAACTGCTCGGTAATGCAGACCTTATGAACCAGGAGATGACCAAATATGAAGAAATAACAACAGGCGATATTTTATTATACAGCAATCAGATATTTAGTACAACTAATAGCAATACCCTCTATTATTTTAGCAGGAATTAAGACCGCGTACTTTTATTACGTTCCGACCGGAATGAATATTCAATCACCGGAGAGTTTAAATTGAAATTATTCATTTGTATTTTGTGGAACACTCCTGATCTTGCTAACTTTATTTTTTGCCGCCATACTGCAAATGAGGTAACTATGAAGTACGCTCCTGTTCAAAATTATATCAACGGGGAATTTGTTGACCCGACTTCAGATAAAACATTCGATGTAATTTCACCAATTGATGGAACTCATTTATCAACCATACCATTATCCTCTCCAAAAGATTTGAACAATGCAGTTACTGCAGCAAAATCGGCATTC
>DATBFI010000438.1:0-2972 GCA_036558585.1 Chitinophagaceae bacterium | reverse complement strand
TGCCATAGGGGGCGAAAGCCAG
Organism: Chitinophagaceae bacterium; assembly: GCA_036558585.1. Classification (GTDB taxonomy): domain Bacteria; phylum Bacteroidota; class Bacteroidia; order Chitinophagales; family Chitinophagaceae; genus DATBFI01. The sequence continues at coordinate 2,950 of DATBFI010000438.1, read as the reverse complement.
GAATAAACACCCAACCTATTTAAAGTAAATTTTTCTCATTAATATTTTCAACTGCTATTCCCCTGCCAGCCATGATTTAAATGATGAAGAACGCTCTGTGCTAACAATCGTCTCAAGCTTTGTAACAGGTGTTAGCTTAACAAGTACACGGGATTTTGAATAAGTTATCATTTCTGTAATGGCATTGTAGCTAATGATAAACTGCCTGTTGATCCGAAAGAAATTTTTGGGATCGATCAGATGTTCAAGCTCATCAAGATTATTGTCGACAGGATAACGTTTTCCATCCTTCATCACAGCGTAGCTTGCCTTGTTCTCCGTATAGAAGTACGCAACATCCTGCACCTGTATTGTCTTAATATGCTCGCCAAAACGTATAATAAAACGTTCTTTAAAATTAGAGGCAGGTTTATTGATTATTGAAAGCATTTTTTCAAAATCAATAGCACCTGTTTCTTTTAAAGCCTGCCTTTTTCTGAATCTCTCTATTGCCTCGCTCAATTCTTCTTTTTTTACGGGCTTAAGCAAGTAATGTATACTGTTTTGTTTAAATGCCTGTAATGCATATTGATCATATGCAGTTATAAAAATAACAGGGCAATCCACAGTAACGTGTTTGAATATTTCAAAACTGGATCCATCGGCTAAATGAATATCTGCAAATACAAGATCTGGCAATGAATTGGCACTAAACCACTGAACAGCAGATGCAATACTTGCGATAGTGTTTATTATCTCCGCATCAGGCATTATTTCTGTAATTAGTTTGTTCAACCTTTTAGCCGCAGCCGCTTCATCTTCAATAATCAGTACTTTTATTGTTTTCATTTTTTTATAAGAGGAATTTTTACTGTGAAAAATTTATCGTCATTTTTTACTATAACAGTTTTACCCCGAAGCAACTCGTATCTTTTCTGAATATTCTGCAGGCCCATACTGCTCCCTTTTTCCTGGTTAAATTTTTTATTGATGTTATTGCACACTACAAGTTGTTCATCGTTTTCAGTATATAATTTGATATACAAAGGATTTTGAGTTGAGATAGCATTATGTTTAACGGCATTCTCAAAAAGCAGTTGCAGGGCCAAAGGGACAACATAATATTGCTTTTGTTGCGTACGCGAAATTGATATTTGTATTTGTAATGCCTGCCCGTATCGCTTTTGCTGTATGAAGCAGTAATCATTTAAAATGTCGATTTCTTCTTCAAGACCTATAAGATCTTTTTCCCGGTGTACAACAATATTCCGGTAAAAATCTGAAAGGTGCTCTACATATTCCACAGCATTATGCGGGTCATCTTCAATTTCGGAAATAAGTGTATTGAAACTATTGAATAAGAAATGGGGATTGATCTGGTTACGCAATGTTTCCAGTTGAGATTGGATCTTTTCTCGCTCAAGCCGGTTGAATTTTTTTATTTCTTTTTCGCGTTGTTTAACTATAAAATAAAATACTGAAGAAATCAGCGCCACCGATAAAATGATAAACCATAATCGTTGCCATATGGGTTTTGCAATTGTAAAACTAAAATTTGCTTCGTAAGAGGTAGCAAAATTCTGGTTAAGCGACACACGCACCCTGAAGGTATATGGGCCCGGCGGTAATTGCGGAAAATTTTTTACACGGTCTCTTGTGCTTATCCAGTCCTTATCATAGCCATCAAGTTTGTACTGGTATTGTATTCTGTCTGGTTGGGAATAATATAAGCCGGTATAATAGAAGCTCAGATTATTTTCATTATACTTAAATACATGTCCATTCTGTACACTGGTATCCTTAAGAAAGAGTTGTGTTTTATCAATCATTACCGAAGGACGCAAAATAACCTGTTTCGCTGCGTTATACCTGAAAAGTATACTGTCGCTCACAAAATAAACATTGCCCTCGCTGTCACTTGTCAATGCATTTAAATCGGTGTTTAAATTAGTTATTCCCTGCTCGTCATCGAAGTAAATTATATTTCCACTATTTGTATTTATGAGATCAATACTGTTTTTATGCAAGAGCAGAATATTGTCTCCCGAACCGGCAAGGCCTGCTATATTAATATCACTTAAACCCTGTGTAGTGGTATAACGGGTGAATGTTTTACCGTCATATTTTACCAGTCCTTTATCATAGGTAGAAAACCAGATATTGCCATTTTTATCTTCTGCCATTTTATATACCACGTTTCCATATCCTCCGGGTGGTTGGGGTACATCACTAAATTTACCCTTGTCGTATTGAATAATTCCTTTGCCATCCGTGGCAAACCAAACACGGTTCCGACTATCTGTTAATATGCTATATACATATTTATTCCCCAGGCTTTGTGCTTTGGCATAATTTATAAAATTAATATCGTTATCATGAAGTACCGCACATACAGTTCCCTCAAGTGCTGATATCCATACAGTGCTGTCTTTGCCTGATATAGATATGATATTTGCATCGGTTATTGTGGCAATATTTTTTAACGTTGTTTGCCTGCCTGTTTGAGGTTCTAAAAGAATAATCCCTTTTCCCAAAGTGCCTATCCATATATTTCCTTTATTGTCCTCGTAAAGACTGGTGATATTAACACCCCGTGCCTTAGGGATGTTAAATATTTTTTGCTCCATGTGTCCCGACGTGTTTTTAAAACGTATCACTCCGCTTAAGGAATTAAACCATAAGGATGAATCCTTTTGTGACCACAAAAGCACGTGTATATTCTCAGCAACTTTTTTATCCAATGTAAGCAAGGGCTGGATATTGGACCATGCATAACGCATGAGCTGATTATTTCCTGCTGCCCAGATATTTCCCTCATGATCTCTTAAGAGACAGCTTATTTTTTTTAATTGCTCCTCTTTGTATTGGAGGTTTGTAATATTGTTATAAGCATCTTTATTAAATATCAGCAGGCCATTTTCTTCTGTGGCTGCAAAAACATTTGAAGCAGTTGTCATCACTGCGTTTACCT
>DATBFI010000437.1:0-9745 GCA_036558585.1 Chitinophagaceae bacterium | reverse complement strand
TGTCTCTGTGCCGATTTTAATTCTGCAAGTGATTTTTGTAAAGCCTCCTTTTGATATAGTAATTCTGCTGTTCTTTCCTCAACACGTTTTTCTAACAATAAATTTTGTTGCGTAAGCTCACGCTGCTGCTCTTCATGTAACAGGTGCAGGTCTTTATGATATTGCAACTTCTTGCGCTGACTGTTTATAAAAGCAATAAGAAAACTGGTGAATAATAATACCATTGCAGAAATGCCAATGATTACCCGGTATTCAATATCAATTGCTATTAGTTGCATAAAAAGCTTTTGCTATGAAGACAGAAAACGTAATGTAAGCAACATTATGAACACTCCACATATTATTGGCTAGCTCAGGATTTTCTTTAATCATAGGGACATAAAACAGAAAGACAAAAAAATTAATTACCACATAAATGCTTAACCCGGTTACTATCCAGAAATCCGGCCCTCCTGATATCTTATCCGTTTCATCCCTTAACTGAGCGAGATAATACAGCATACAATAAACTAATAAAAGATAAGCCTCTGCTGAAAGTAAATTACCACTTAAACTATCAACATTAAAAAAGTTTTCAAAAAAACCAAAGTTAATAATGATGAATAAGAATGAAACTAAGGGCAGAATTTTTTTAAGTTGTAAAAAGTAAGGTTGCTTAAGCGAAATAAAGAAATAACAGAAGCAGGTAAATCTTACAATTGAATGAATATTATATAATGGAGTATTGCTTTGAAGCCAGGAAGGAAAATATTTTTTATAATCAGCGATGATGTCTCCTATCAGATTTATAGGAAGCGCCAGCAACAAATAAATAATAACAGGTTTTAAAAAAGCTGGTTGTTTTGTATTAACAATTAATACAAATAAAGGAATAAGTAATGTCCATACTTCAGACCAGTCAAAAATTAATTGTAATTCCTTACCCATTTAGTAAGCATTTCTTGGAGGCGAGGGGTTGGGAGTAATTTTTAAGTTTGATTTTTGAAAAGGCGGGGTTGTGTCTTTTACCCCTGTAACTTCAAACGTGATAGTGTTATCTTTTAACATAGGGCGAAACAATATAAACCTATTTGCTGTATCGTTAATAACTTCAACTAGCGCTCTTATATCATTTGAATTATGATTATATTTATTCTTCTTGCTGATCTCCTGATCTCCCAGGTATACGTTTCCCACTAATGGAGTACCATCATGACCTTGCCATATAGTTAGTATCTCACTGTGCATGAATTTTTGATTTTTTTTCCTTCCGCTCCATGCAACTAAAGTCAAGGAATCCTTTGCCGTTTTGAAGAACTGCAAAACTATCTTGTGTGGCTTCTTCCGTTGTTGCAGAAGTTTTTCTAATTGATTAGAATAGGGATCGTTTGGATCTTTATAATTTTTTAAAAACAAGGTATAAAGAGTTGAGCTGATATCATTTGCAAACTTACTCGAGTCATGTTTTACCGAATCCGCAAAATCATTTTTTGATTCTTTAGAGGCAGGATCATAACCTTTTACAAAAAAAAACATCAATAAAATCAGGCTTAAATAGAAATACATTTTTTGTTGTAATCCAAAATAATTGTTTTTAAGAGTAAGCAATTTTGGTTTTAACATAATAAATGAGATAAAAGGTTTACAAAACAAGGTTTTGAGAACAATAATAATTTCTCAAGTTATATATGGATTTTCATATTTCAAAGCAACGACAACTAGCAATAAACTTCACTCCCCTTCATTCCGTCTGACCGGGTCATTCGGGTAGGCTTTCTTCGCTTCCTCGCCAGCAGGCGGGTCACTTTTATTTCTTCCCTGCGTGCTTGTAAAGATGTCTGACACTTCAAAAGTGTCTGACAGCTAAACCTGCAATTGTACTACAAACTCCGACCCCTCACCTTCTTTTGTTTCCACTTTTTCCGAAGGAATCCTTACGGATATTTCACCACCATGCGCTGCCCCCATCCCCTAAAGCCTGCCTGTCGGCAGACAGGGGGAGTAACTAAACTGGTAATTGTATAGCAAACTCACTTCCCTCCCCTTCCCTGCTTTTCACTCTTATTTCACCACCATGTGCTTTGATAATATCATAACTCAAACTCAAACCTAATCCGGTTCCCTGTCCTGTTGGTTTAGTTGTAAAGAAGGGCTGGAAAATTTTATCTACTACTCTTTGAGGAATACCGTTGCCCTTGTCAGCAACACGTATCTCGATGCCCCCATCCCCTGAAGGGGAGTTGATGCGCTTCGTGCAAACAGAAACTGTGGGTTTATACTGTTGTCCTGCTGAGCCTGTCGAAGCATTTTGCAACACAACACTTCGACTTCGCTCAGCGCAGGCATAAAAAGCGTTGTTGAATAAATTAAGCATCACTCTTCCAATATCCTGCGGAACAACATTTATTTTTCCAATGGTTGAATCAAAATCTGTTTGCAGTGTTACGTTGAAGTTTTTGTCTTTTGCTCTCATGCCGTGATAACTTAATCGTAAATATTCATCGCACAAAGCATTAATATCTGTGGGTTCCTTTTGCCCTGTACTTACACGTGAATGTTGCAGCATACCCTTTACAATTGCATCTGCACGTTTACCGTGATGAAGAATTTTTTCAAGGTTTTGCTTTATATCGTCTGCAATTTCAGTTGCCAGTTGCTGGTGGCCGGTTGCCAGTTCTTCTTTCATTTCATTAATCAACTCACCACTTACTTCAGAAAAATTATTCACAAAGTTTAACGGGTTTTGAATTTCGTGTGCAATGCCTGCAGTAAGTTCTCCAAGTGAGGCCATCTTTTCTGATTGGATCAACTGGGCCTGGGTGGACTTGAGATGGTCGAGTGATTGCTTTAATTCCCTGGTACGTTCCACAACCTTTTCTTCCAGGTGAAGATTTTGCTTTTTTAAATTGCGTGAATGACGTTGTACAATTGCATACACAACTGCAACCATGGATATGACAGACAGTATTCTGAACCACCAGGTTTCCCACCAGGGCGGATTAATAATTATGATCAGCGATCTTTCTGTGATTACTCCATCACTATCAAAAGCTTTTACACGAAACGTAAAGGTGCCGGCAGGAACATTGAAATAATTGGCAGCGCTCTGACTTGTATTTCGCCATATTGTATCGAATCCATCCAGTCTTGTAAATATTTTATTATTCTCAAGGCTTCGGTAATCGGCAAGTGCAACATTTAAAGAGAAGTGATTTTGATTATGTTTTAATTCCAGGGTATCGGTTTCTTCAATCGGCTTTTTTAAAATGCTTTTTTCACTGGTCGAAACGAGAGAATCATTAACATAAAAACTTGTGATAATGATTTGCGATTGTTCCGTTTTAAATGGAATATCAGGAGGTGACAAAATGTAAAAACCTTTATTATTGCCAAGTAATATTTTACCATCACTGGTTTTACAGATCCCTGGTCTTCTCGTGTTGAGCGTGATTCCATATTTCTTATCATAAATAGCAGATTTATTTTTTTCTGCATTCAGCCTGATTACATTTACATTTGTACTTATCCACACATTTTTAAAGTCGTCTTCTATTATATTTTCAATAATCAAGGTACTTACATCAGCCTCCGGGTCAAAAAAAGGCAAAAAACTATCTGAAGGCCTATCATACTTATACAGGCCTTTGTTTGTTCCAACCAGGATTATTCCATCGCTACTCTGGTATAAACAGGTTATTGCCAAATTTTTAAGATACCTGTTAAGTTCATTTGCTGCTGTATCTAGTTTCACAAGCCCTTCTAAATAAGTTCCGGCCCAAATAAATCCTGAGATGTCCTGCATAACGTCAAGCACCCGCGCGTTTGGCAGGATTGCTTTAAAGGTGTTGTGTTCAGGATTATACTTTATCAATCCCTCCAGTGTAGCAAACCAATTGTTGTTATCCCGGTCTCTGATTACCGACACCGTTTCAGCCCTTACAGGAAAAGGACTGAAATGTTTGGACACCTTATTAAACATTAATACACCGCTATCCCCCGTACCAAGCCATAGCCTATTTTTATTATCGGGCAATATGCTATGAACCATTGAAGAGCTGTACTGATGCATTGTTGTTTTGGTCTGATTAAATTGAAGAATTCCTTTTTCATCAGTTCCAACCCACAGTGTTTTTGCAGAATCCTCGTAAAAGCAGTTTACAGGATTACCTGTAAACACAGTAGCAACGCCTCTTCCAATTAGATTAACGCGAAATAAATCAGGTTCATTTGTGCTTATCCATAAAGTGCCATCGCTTGAGGTAAAAGCACACCAACCATTTCTGTCAGGAAAGCCGTTATCGGCCAAATAACGTCTGACTTTTTTAGTTTCAGGATTGTAACGTGTAATTCCCGAGGCATAAGTTCCCATCCAAATGGCACCGCTTGCATCTTCTGTTATAAAAGTTATGTGTTCAAACCACAGCCGGGGATTGTATTGCGGTCCACTTAATTTGTCCGGATTTTTTGGATCATAAACAAATCTTTTAAAAGTTCCGTCTTTCCTGTTCATAATATGTACACCGTTCTCAGCAGTACCTACCCAAAAATTACCATGAGAATCTTCGAATAGTGAACGGACCTCATTATTAAGAAGCGTGCGTGAATCTTGAGGATTATGCAAGAATTGCTTAAATGTACCATCTGCGTTCATACGGTTAAGCCCACCTTCAGTGTTGTCGGGATAAAACGGAAAGCCTGTTCCTATCCAAAGTGTCCGTTCACGATCTTCATAAAGAGCTCTTATTATATTACAGCTTAAGCTTGTTGAATCATCTTTATTATGATAAAAATGAATAAACTTACCCGTGCGCTCATCCAATTTATTAAGGCCATTTTGTGTTGCGATCCAAACCCGCCCCTTGCTGTCTCTCAAAATTTGCGTAACAGAATCGTTACTTAAACTATTTACATCATTGATATTATGCCGAAAATGTTTGAACTGATTTGTTGAGGGATTATAAGCGTCAAGCCCGGTTCCAAAAAAACCTACCCAAATAATACCTGTTGAATCAGCATAAATAGTTTCGGGGTAAGTACCGCCTAAAGAATTGGCATTTGAACTGTCCTGTTTAAAACTTAGAAGCCTGTAACCGTCATACCGGTAAATGCATCCTGCATCCTGTGCCGCAAACCATATATAACCATAGCGATCTTGTGTGATTGCTCCTATTTTTCCTAAAGATGCTCCATTGCTATTAGTAACAAGATTAAACAGGAGATTATCCTGGCCTAAGCAACATGATTTTATAACTAAAAGACAAAAAGGTAGAACAACAAATGCCTGTTTCATTGTCAGATTGTTTGTGAGGCCATATAAAATTTAGTAAAAAGACTTCAAATATTTTTAGCTTCCTGGCTCTCCTTGTTTTCACCTTCACGCCTCTCTGATGATATCATCACCCAACTTCGATGCGTAGTCTTGCGGCCTCCAGGCAAGGAAATTATAATGTCGGTAATCGAATTATAAACTCGCTCTCCTCACCCTCTTTCGTCTCCACTTTTTCCGAAGGAATCCTTACGGATATTTCGCCGCCATATGCTTTAAGCCTCCCTTCGCCCTAACGCCTGGCGGTAAAACTTAAGGCAGTTTCATAATCGCCAATTTAAAAAATATGCTGCGATAAGAGACAGTGTTATACTTTAGTTGTTTCGTTTTTTTTGAGTTTGCAAAACTTTCTTCAGCGAATCGATCTTTAATGAATCGGATAAAATGAATACAGCATGAGCACATAAAGCAGAAAAGTTTTTACCTGAAGGATAAAAAACTTTCTCAAAAGCATCGGGATTACTGATAAAAGATAAGAAACATTTTTGTCTGCACCACGATTTTATAAGATTTACCTTATTACCTAATGTACCATTGAGAATTTTGTAACTTGTATAAAATAAATTTCCACACATGGAAGTAAGAGAACCTGCAGTAGCTTACGGCAAACAAAAGGTATCTATTGAAGAATATTTGCAAATGGAAAATGCTTCCCTGGAAAAACATGAGTATTATAAAGGAGAAGTGTTTGCTATGAGCGGAGCGAAAGTTCCTCATGTTATGATTGCCGGCAACCTGTTCGCTGCGTTAAAGCAAAAGTTGAAAGGCGGTTCTTGTCAGCCATTTGGAAGTGACATGCGTATTCATGTAGAAGCAAATACACTTTTCACATATCCTGACATTTCGATTATTTGCGGGGATATAGTTACTTTAAATAATGATAATTATAATGTACTCAATCCTGCCATTATCATTGAAGTGCTTTCGCAATCAACAAAAAATTATGACCGGGGTGAAAAATTTAAATTATACAGAGACATTCCAACATTAAAAAAATATGTGCTTGTTGATTCAGAAAGCACACACATTGAAATATTCTGTTTAAATGCAAGTAAACATTGGGAACTGGAAGAATATAATAAAGATGCTGAAACCGTTCAGCTCAAAACAATTAATATTTTTTTACCTCTTACTGAAGTCTACGAAGGAACAGCATTATTGTAACCAATTGCACACCTGAAAAATTTCATAACCATTTTTTTCCAATAAAGAGCAAAGGGCAGAGGAGATGTCTACGCCCGGCTTCGCTTGTCCAATAGCGTTTCAGCGGTTAAAATGAGTGGCCCAACGATGTTTAATAGCGCAGCCCGGCACAAAAAAATAATTCCACATTTTTATTAGCCCATTACAAAATCATATAACTTAACCGCCTTCAAAATTTTTCATCTTTAATGATTGTGACTATGAGTAAAGAAAACAAAACCGACCGCAGAAATTTTATTCGCAATACCGCATTGGCAGGTGCGGGATTTTATATTGTACCAAGGCCCGTTTTGGGCAGAGGTTATATTGCGCCAAGCGATAAATTGAATATTGCCGGTGCGGGCGCCGGTGGCAAAGCAGAAGTAAATCTTCCTTATGCATGGAACAATGGTGCAGAGAATATTGCTGCCTTGTGTGATGTAGATGACCGCATGGCTGTAAAAGCAAGAAAGCAGTGGCCCAATGCTCCTTATTATAAAGATTATCGCGTGATGCTGGACAAAGAAGCAAAAAATATTGACGCGGTAATTGTAACAACGCCTGACCATATGCATGCGCCTATTGCACTTGCGGCCATGCAACTCGGCAAACACGTGTATTGCGAAAAGCCATTAACGCATGACATTTATGAAGCACGAATATTAACGAAGGCTGCAGAAAAATATAAAGTAGTCACGCAAATGGGTAACCAGGGAAGCAGCGGCGATGATACACGAAATGTTGAAACATGGATACAGGCCGGTGTAATTGGTGATGTGCATACGGTGCATGTGTGGACGAACAGACCCGTATGGCCGCAGGGTATTCCTACACCAACCGGAAAATTTGATGTTCCCAAAGAAGTGGACTGGGATCTGTGGCTGGGCACCGCGCCATACCGTGATTTTAATCCAATTTATATTCCTGCAAAATGGAGAGGCTGGAGTGATTTTGGAACAGGATCACTCGGCGATATGGGATGCCATTTTATTGATGTGCCTTACCGTGCATTGAAGCTGCACTATCCTATCTCCGTTTCATGCAGCGTTGGTTCTGTATACACGGGATTTTTTGAAGAAGCAGTATATACGGACAGCTACCCGCCATCATCTGTTACCTACATAAAATTTCCTGAAAGAGAGGGCATGTCTCCTGTTGAACTGGTTTGGTATGACGGTGGCATTAAACCTCGCAGGCCGGATGAACTTTTACCCGATGAAGAAATGGGAGAATGGGACGGAGGTATCATTTTTGAAGGCACCAGGGGCAAACTCATGGCGGGTTTATTTGGTCGCAATCCAACTTTATTGCCGACAAAACTGATGAAGGAAACAAGTCTTCCCAAATCAAAATATCCTTTTGTTGAGCGCGGCTCGGAAGGTCATCAAACACAGTGGGTAAATGCCTGCAAGCAAGGTTATGGCGCCTATACAAGCTCTTCATTTGATAAGAGCGGACCTCTTGCCGAAACCGTGTTAATGGGCAATCTTGCCGTGCGCAGTTACAACTACCAGGAGAAAAATAGCAAGGGTGAAATTACATATCCGGGTCGCAAACAATTGTTGTGGGATGGAGAGAATATGAAGATCACAAACTTTGAACCTGCAAATCAGTTTGTAAAGAGAGAGTACCGGGGAAGTTATAAACTGGTGGTATGAAATAGTTTTTAGTTTCCGGTTTTCAGTTGCAGTGAGTTGTGAGTAGTCAGTTATGAGTGCATGCCTGCTATTTACCGCTGATGACTCTGGTGAGTGGTCAATTTGTGAGTAATACTCACCATTCACAACGACAAACTCACAATTAATATATTAATTAGTTATAAAAATTCCCCTCTTTTTTGTGGCCTGCACCCCAATTCAGCTCAAATTAAGTTTCCAATTTTAGAAACCGCTTTGTACCTTTGACAAACAACTGTGCATTACTTCCAAGCAATATTTTTAGAAGAGGCAAATGAATTTATAGCTAAACTAGGCCCAAAAGCTGCAAGAAAAATTCTTTACAACATTGATCTTGCAGAACAAACAAACGATCCAAGATGTTTAAAAAATTGCGTGATGAAATTTGGGAGTTTAGGGTAAGACACGCCAACATTCAGATTCGTTTGCTAGCTTTTTGGGACAAGACTGAAAACATAAATATTTTGGTTGTAGCCACACATGGATTTATCAAAAAAGTTGACAAAGTGCCTGATAACGAAATTCAGAGGGCAATAAATATCAGAAAAAAATACTTTGACTCTAAAAAATAATTATATGACAAAGACAAAAATTAAGACATTCACTCTTGAAGAAATGAAGGATAAGTATATTGGTAAAAAGGGATTTTCTTCAAGAGATCAATATGAATACGAGCTTCGCATGGATGTTTTAGGGCACATGATTAAGAAAGTAAGACAAGAGCGTAATTTGACTCAGGAGCAACTTGGAAAATTAGTAGGAGTTCAAAAGGCTCAGATTTCAAAATTAGAAAGTAGCGCTAACAGTGCAACGATTGACACAATACTTAAAGTTTTTAAAGCATTGAAAGCCGATATTCATTTCAGGGTGAAAATCGAAAATAAACATTTGCAACTCGTGTAGCGACAAAGCCTCCTGTGACAAAGTAAGGCTTCCGAAAGGAAGTGCCGTCCACTATTCATCACCACGAACCTTCCTTTAGGGCAGGAGATTTTTCGTGCCAACGGAAGTTCCACTATTCATATAAATCGGTTGATCCAATAAATAATTTTTTCAACGGTAAAGTAAAACTTACTTTAAAACCAGCTCTTGAAAAAGAAGCTATAATAGTAAGCCGTGAAAAGGCAGGCGAGTTTAAACAATGGATGGGGAAATAGTGAGGACATTGCGACCATTCAATCTTTTAATTTTACAAACAATTTCTATCTTACAAAAGTAAAACAAAATCGAGTGTACGACATTTTCGATATCAAATCTGACAAATAATTATTATTTATCGTGACAGAAGAACAGTTATCTGTGAGGGAATCAGAAATTGGTGACATGGAAAAAATAGTTGCCTATTTTTTGAACTCAGACAAAGACTTCCTTTTTGGAATGGGTGTTGACACTAAAAAACTTCCTTCAAGAGAAGAGTGGTTAAATATCCTGTCATCAGATTTTCATTTACCACCTGACAAAAAAAAGTTTTATTACATTATTTGGTTACTGGACAATAAACCTGTTGGGCATTCCAATATCAATAAAATAGTATTTGGCGAGGAAGCATATACGCACCTCCATTTATGGCAAAGCAAGAAAA
>DATBFI010000436.1:0-11001 GCA_036558585.1 Chitinophagaceae bacterium | reverse complement strand
GATCAGCAGGGGTTGGCGCATTTTATGGAACATATGAATTTTAATGGTTCAAAACATTTTCCTAAAAATGAACTGGTAAGTTACCTGCAATCGATTGGTGTGCAATTTGGTGCCGACCTGAATGCATACACTGGCTTTGATGAAACTGTTTATATTTTACCAATTCCTTCAGATGATCCTAAAAAAGTAGATGAAGGTTTCACCATCCTGGAAGACTGGGCCGGCAATGCTTTGCTCGACACATCGGAAATAAATAAAGAAAGAGGCGTGGTGCTGGAGGAATCAAGACTTGGTAAAGGTGCCAGTGAAAGAATGAGTAAAAAATATTTGCCAAAATTATTCAATGGTTCCTTGTATGCAGAGCGGTTACCTATTGGTAAAGATGATACGATCAGATATTTTAAGCCTGCAGCACTAAGCCGGTTTTATAAAACATGGTATCGCCCGGATTTGGAGGCTGTAGTAGTTGTAGGCGACATTGATCCTTCCGTTGCTGAAGAGGAGATAAAAAAGCATTTTAGCTCGTTTGAAGATCCCGCTAATGAAAAACAAAGACCTTCTGTCATTCCTATAGCAAACAGAACAACAAGCGAAGGGATGGTGCTTACAGACAAAGAAGAAACCAATACTATTCTTCTTATATACAATTACACTCAAAAAGCAAATAAGATAACTACCTGGAACGATTACAGGCAAGCTGTTATTGAGGGATTGTTTACAGCCATGATCAACCAGCGGCTGAACGAGCTTACCCAACAGCCTGACCCTCCATTTGTGTTTGGCAACACCGGTTTTAGCCCTTTCCTGAGAGGTTATCGCAGCTTTACTTCATTTGCATTTTTGGGTAATAAGCCGGTTAAAGACGCGATTGATTCATTGGTAACCACAACCGAAACTATAAAAAAATTTGGCTTTCTCCAGTCAGAACTCAACAGGGCAAAAAGTGATTTACTTAACCAAACACAAAGAGCATTTTCCAACAAAGACAAAACTGAATCATCGCGTTTTGTACAGGAATATATCAACAATTATTTATCAGCTTCGCCGATAACTGGCATTGAAAACAGGTACAACTTTATTAAACAAGTTCTAGCTGGTATTACGCTGCAGGAGGTAAATGCCTTAGCAGCTAAAATGGAGAGCAGCCAGGGTAAGTTTGTGCTGGTAACCGCTCCTGAAAAAAATGCTGCACAATTACCATCCACCGCAGATCTTTTGGCCATGCTTAATTCAGCCTATAGATTGCCGGTACAGGCATATGCAGAAAAAGCAGTGGCACACTCGCTGGTTGATGAATTACCAACACCTGGAAAAATAACAGCGGAAGATACCAATAGTGCATTGGGCACCACTAACCTCACTTTAAGCAATGGCATTACAATTACTATAAAACCAACAGATTTCAAAAATGATGAGATACAAATGGATGCATGGCGATGGGGTGGCTCACGAAATTATAGTCTTGCTGACAAAGAAAATGCTGAAAATGCTGCCATAATCGTACAGTCAATGGGCGTGAGGGATCTTTCGCCCATAGATCTGCGCAAATTTTTGTCGGGCAAAACAGTCAATGTGCAGCCCTATATTAATAATTATGAAGAAGGGATCCAGGGTAACAGCAGTGTAAAAGATTTTGAGACATTTCTTCAACTGGTTTATTTATATTTCACTCAGCCACGGCGCGATGAAAAATTATTCCAGTCTTTTATTGTTACGCAAAAATCTTTTGTGCAAAACCTGAAATCTGATCCCTTCGCTTATTTCAGTGACACACTTTCAAAAATAGAATTCGGTAACAATCCATGGGCAGGTGGCCTTCCCGGAACAGGTGATTTTGATAAAATAAAACTTCAGAGATCATTTGAGATATATAAGGAGATCTTCAGCAATGCTTATGGCATACATTTTAGTTTTGTAGGCAACATTGATGTCAACAAGGCAAAACCTTTGTTTGAAACATGGCTTGGCAGTCTGCCTGCTGTGCCAAAAGAAAATAAATATACCGATGTGAATGTACGCCCTGTGAAAGGTGTTGTGCAGGCAACTATCCCGAAGGGTGAAGACAAGAAAAGTCTTGTAAATATTATCTTTACCGGCGAAGCTCCTTATAGCCAGGATGAGGCCTTTAAACTGCAGGTGCTCACAGAAGTACTCAACATAAAAATCATCGAACAGTTACGGGAAGAAATGAGTGGCATCTATGGTGGAGGTATGCGTGGCCAGCTTATAAAAAGGCCATATAATAATTATGCCATTACTGCAAGTTTTCCATGCGGCCCTGAAAATGCAGATACACTCACCGCTGCTCTCTTCAATATTATAAAAACTGCACAGGACAAAGGTATTGAGCAGAAAGATCTTGATAAAGTAAAGGAAACTTTGAAAAAACATCATGAAGAAAGTTTGAAAGAAAATGATTACTGGCTCGATGTGCTTACCAATTCATGGATCGAAAAAAATGATCCTCAGTGGATACTTGCTTATAATCAAAAACTTGATGCAATCACTACGCAGGATTTACAAGATGCTGCAAAAAAATATTTTAATATGCAGAACTATATAAAAGCAGTTTTAATGCCGGAAAATAATAAATGATTTTGTTACAAACAGTTGTAAATATGGCATCGCTTCTTGTGTCACTCACTTCAGGGTTTTGAACTTCATCGAGCGATCGAAGTGGAAGCATAAAGAAACCTGTGAGGTTTTAAAGACTCACAGGTTTTAAATTTTTATATAAGCGTATCTACTGTCCATATAAATTATCACACACTAAATATTTGTTCAAACTATAATTATGCTATCTTTTCAATAAAGTTCTGTCTTATGACTACTACCGGAGAAACATTCAAAAAAACTTTTACCATAACTAACCATTTCCCTGAACCCGCAACAGCAGAAGAAACAATTCTATATAACGACATCCAACAACGCTTTGGCAAACAATTTGAAAAAGTATTTCCCGATAAACTTGCACCACGAACGGTAGTAATTGTTCCTTCACTATCGCTTGACAACGAGATACTGGCCAAGATAAAGGGGTTTATTCACTACGAAGAAAGAATGCTTTGCCTGCTGATGTTGTTGCGCATGCCACTTACAAAAATTGTTTATGTAACCAGTGTTCCCGTTGCAGATATTATTATTGATTATTACCTGCATCTTTTACCTGGTATTACGGGCCACCATGCACGGAAAAGGCTAACCATGCTTAGCTGTTATGATGCGTCATCAAGACCACTTACAGAAAAAATACTGGAGCGACCAAGATTGATCGAACGAATAAAGCAATCAATCACTGATTTTGATGCGGCACACCTTACCTGTTTTAATATAACCAGCCTCGAAAAAACACTGGCTGTTCGATTAAACATTCCACTGTTTGGCCCGAATCCTGACCTGTTTTATGAGGGATCAAAGTCGGGGGGCAGAAAAATTTTCAGATCGGCCGGTGTGCATTTGCCTGAGGGCTTTGAAGACCTGAGAACAAAAGAAGATATTGTAAATGCTCTTGCAGCATTGAAAAAAAATATTCCGGGGTTACGAAAATCTGTGATTAAAATGAATGATGGATTCAGCGGGGAAGGAAATGCTATATATTATTACCATGATATTGCTGTTGATGAAATGCTCAAAAAAAATATTGAGAATAGTTTATCGCAACACGTTAAGATCATTGCAAAAGACCTGGGAGAAAAATTATTCTTTGAAAAATTTTACGAAATGGGTGGAGTTGTTGAAGCTTTTTTGGAGGGAGATATAAAAACTTCTCCCTCAGTGCAATGCGTTATCAATCCTCTTCAGCAAATAGATATCGTAAGCACACATGACCAGTTGCTTGGCGGGGAAGACGGGCAGATCTTTATTGGAGCAATTTTCCCCGCAAGTAATGAGTATAATATTTCGCTTGCCGCAGAAGGCAGAAAGATCGCAGGTATCCTGGCAAAAAAAGGAGTGATAGGCAGGTTTGCCATTGATTTTATTTCTGTAAAACAAAATGATAAATGGATGCATTATGCTATTGAAATTAACCTGCGCAAAGGCGGAACGACGCATCCATTTCTTATGTTGCAATTTTTAACTGAAGGCACTTACAATGCAGAAACAGGAGAATACTTAACGGCAAGCGGCAACAAAAGATTTTATTTCGCCTCCGACAATGTGAGCAACGAAAATTATAAAGGATTAACTCCGTTTGATCTTATCGATATAGCCATGTTTCACTCTCTCATGTACGATGGTGCTGCGCAGGAAGGCGTGATGTTTCATCTTGTGGGGGCTCTTTCACAGCATGGCAAATTGGGTTTAGTATGTATTGGAAGCACTCCACAAAAAGCGAAAGAATATTACGACAAAGTAATTTATGTGCTGGATAATGAGTGCTGTTAAGGGTTTGGAGTTTTAATTATCTCACCAATATTGTAATGGTAAAGTTTAGGGCTGCGTATGTACCTTTAGCGTTACATCAACATGGTCACTTAAAACAAAACTGCCGCCACCCACACCGAAATCTTTGCGGTTGAGTAAAAATTTCCCTTCAAATAAATAGCCATTGCCATCAGGCGTTGCAGTAAAAGGAATACTGATTTCGCTCGTAACTCCTTTTATAGTGATATTACCGGTAACGTTACCGGCACTAACTGCAGTGCTTACAAAACTGATGGTCGGATATTTTTCAGCGTTGAAATAAGATTCTTTTTTCAGATCATTATCCCGCATATCAATGCCCGTATTGATCGTATTCACATCTACGCTTACATTAAAGGAAGAATTTTCCGGGTTGGCAGCATCCCATTTTATTATGCCCTTTAATCCTTTAAACTCTCCCTTTGTATTGACACCAAAGTTTTTAATAACAAACGTTACAGAACCATCTCCGTCTACAGGTTTAAGATCTATTGTAGAAAAAGCCGCTAAAAAGATCGGGAACAGCAAGAGTAAATATCTTTTCATGTGGTTTTTTTTGCAAACAACAAACCAATCGCCGATGCCAGCGAATAATTACACACTTCTTAACAATTAAGATAGTTACTGAAAGAAAGAATAAATTTTTTCGACATCTTCTTTAGCGCACAGCGCCGTTCCGGCATTTATGGTAGCAGCAGTTCCGCAGGCAATGCCGTATCGCAATACATCTTTCCATCCCAGTTTTTTTGAGATCGCCCACAAAACACCCGCTACCATACTGTCGCCGGCCCCCACAGTACTTTTTTTCTTTATAGCAGGTGCCGCTTCAAAATATTTTTCAGTTGCAGTTATGAGCATAGCGCCTGATGGCCCCATGGAAACAACCATAACTTCACATTTACCATTGCTGATAACATATCGCGCTGCTTCTACAATACTGCGCGAATCCAGTTCCTTTACACCCGCCAAACTGCTTAGCTCTCCAATATTTGGTTTGGCAAGATAAACGCCGGCTCTTAATGCATGGCGCAAGGTTTCGCCTGAAGTATCGGCGATAAATTTTGCATTTTTGTGTTTTATAATTTCGGCAGCTTCCGAATAAAAATCAGGAGGAACGCCAGACGGATTGCTACCACTGATCACAGCATATTCGTAGTTGGATGTTTTTAATAAATCCAAACACTTACGCCACTCATTTTCCTGCAATGACGGACCAGGCATGCCAAAGCGATATTGCTGGTCATTAGATTCATCCATCACGATCAGGTTTTCACGTGTATATGCGTTGATAGGAATTACCACGCAGTCTATGCCTTCCTGTTTTATAAGTGACTCAAGAAACTTGCCGGTATGCCCACCTGCCAAAAAAATGGCGGTTGAAGCGCCGCCTAATTTTTTTAAAGCACGCGATACATTAATTCCACCACCACCAGGTTCAAATTTGGGAGGTGCACAACGTATTTTTTTTTCAGGGGCAATAAAAGGCGCTGTAGTGCTTTTATCAATTGCCGGATTTAATGTGATGGTGATAATGTTTTCCATAGGATAAAGTAAGGGAAAATTTTATCAGATTAAACAGAATAGTTTTTATTTTTTGTTATGCCGAAGGCATCCCCTTTGGGACCGGCTTTTGAAACACAGATTGGAGTTCGTTGCGTCCTTTGGTTTTATCGTTCTGTCCTTCGTGCAGCAGGATCATCTAAAAAAGCTCATGAATAATTGCAGGAAAAAAAATCTTTGTTGGAACACTGTTCATAATTTTTAATTCTTCACTAAAACTTGTTTCGTTGTCTAAAAATTTTAGAACACGTTGAGGAGGGTTATTTTTAAACAAGTGGGCGAAGATTTCGTCTCCCCTCATTTTTTTATTATGAAGAATATTGAGCAGCGTGCTATCATACAAGTGAAATCTTTTTTGTAGAATGGATGATTTTATATAGGGGCTTTTATTATTTACCAATGCCCGGATGATCGCGTCAGAATGCTTTTGTATAAAGCTAAAGGTAAAGCCGCTGCTTGCTTTTGTTTGTTGTCCTGCGGTGCCAATATTTACAATTCTTCCCTCACCTTTGGAAAAAGGGTAATTTGTCATGGGTATTACACCAGACTCTTCTTCTTTAATGGTGTAGTCTTTCAGCTTTAAAAATTCAGAGATGTATTTTTTTAGTGCCTCGTCGCATTCTTTATGCCCCGGTACTTGTTTTGAAATTACAGTGTATTCAACAAGAGCATGACCCGATGAAAGCGGCAATACATAAGCAAAACATGTCTCCTGCTCCTGGCTTAGGCGAAAATCCATGAATGTTGCAATACGTTCGTCAAAAATCGCAGATGAAGTTTCTATTAACCAGCCCTTGAAATGTTGAAGTAAATGGTAAAAATTATTTTCTTCGTGTGAGGAGTGAAGTAAGATACTATTGAAAATATAGTCAGCAGAAAAATGTTTTTGATCAACTGTTACACTTGCTCTGTTGTTTTCAGTTGCGACCGATTGAACTTCGCCATAGTAAAAATGAATGTTATTACATTGGTTTGCTTTTTCTAAAACATAATTATAGAAATCAATCCCTCTTATCATTTTATATTCATAAGGCAAAATATCAAAACGCGCAGAAAAAAGATCTGAATAAAAATCAAGTTGCTTCCATTTGTGATAAACAATTCCTTCAAACAAATTTGGTTTCTGTTCCCAGAAACACCAGGTGCGGTCATTAATTGTTTTAAGAGACTGGTCAATTATAAGTATTTGTTTGTTATCAAAGAACCAATGTTGCATCATGCGGTACAAAAGGCTGAGTCCCGCACAGCCCGAGCCGGTGATGATATAATTGAAGTGATTAATCAAGGGGGAACAGTGAGTGATGAGTAAAAGAACAGAACGCACAAGTGAGTGACACAATGAAAGCTTATTAGTATTACTATAGCCGGCTAAACAGCACTCTTCTTCAATTCTTCATCATGCCTTATTTTGTTCCAATATTTTTTCGAAACGAAAAGCATACCGAAACTTTCTCCATCTGTTTTCTCCAAATGCCTGTGATGCATTTTGTGCGCCCGCCTGATTGCTTTTATATAACGGTTATTACTATTTGTAAACCATTTAAAGCGTTGATGAATAATTACATCATGTACCAGCAAATAAGCTATTCCGTATAGCGTAATGCCCACACCAATGCTTACCAACCACGACGCATGATAAATGCTGCCAAACATAATGCACAACCAGGCCGGAATTGCGAAGATCAAAAAGAATGCATCATTCTTTTCAAAAAAACTTTTACCTGGTTTATGGTGATCCTGGTGCAGGTACCACAAAAAACCGTGCATAATATATTTATGTGTAAGCCATGTAATTCCTTCCATGGTGCAGAAGGTAGTGAAGACAATAAAAATACAAATAAGCCAGCTCATAAAAATGTTTGCAATACAAGGAAAAACAATATTTGTATAATAAACAAATGTATGGCGAATTGGTTGTGTTTGTTGAAACGGAGCAATCGGAAAACTGTTAATAAGGCGGCGCTGATAACAAACCAGCATCCAAAATTATAAACTGGAATAGTGTTATCCGGGTGCCATTTCCAAAAACCAAGTTGTATTGCCAAAGGCTCGAGGATATAATCAAAAACTGTGGTGAGCAAGGCAGCGTCTATTACAAAAGAAAATAGTTGCACGGCAACTGAAGGCCGCATAGCCAGTTTCTTATATAACCATTCGTTTAACCCGAAAACAATATTGCCGGAACAAAAAACAGCTATAAACCAGTTAACGCCAATAAGCCATGGTACACTATATAATTTTGGACCGAGTACTGTGCCATATTCGTATTTGCCAAAAAGATAACCTGTATTTACACCGGTTATTTCCGTTATCATGCCTGTTGTATAACACAATATCAAAAAAAAGAAGAAAGAGATATCTTTTTCCTTTTGTGTGAATATAAGTAATGCAGTCATCAATAAAAGATTCAGTGGGGTATTATGAATAAACCATTCTTTATAGGGCGTGCAAATAATGCCAATCGCGCCGCACACATGAAAAACGATCGCAAAAAACAGGGCAATACTATTTTTTTGTTGCTGAGAAAACAATTTCTCTTTATTAATAATTTTTGGGCCTGCTCTCATTTACAATCCTCAATTATCAGTGTCTGAAATGTTTTACATCTTTTGCTACAAGTTCGCTTACGATCTTCGCACTTTTCAAACACAAAGGAATGCCGCCACCCGGATGTACAGTACCACCGGCAAAATATAATCCTTTTATATGATCACTAAAATTCGGGTGTCGTACAAACGCGGCCCTTTTGGAATTAGAACTTGCCCCATATAGGGCACCTCTGAAAGCACCTGTTTCGGATTCAATTGAAACAGGATCCAAAGTTTTTTCAACTTCAATTAAGGGCTCAATTTCAGTGTGAAGAATACGATTTAATTTGGCAATGATATTTGCTTTGGCTTCCTTTTTATATGCATTCCAGTCTTGTCCTGAATTTGCCGGCACATTCACCATCACAAACCAGTTCTCCTTATCTGGTGGCGCCAAATCTCGTTCACATTTATTTGTGATGCTGATATAAATGGTAGGATCATCATATATTTTTTTAGAGCGAAAAATATGATCAAACTCCGATTGATAATTTTTGCTGAAAAAAATATTGTGCAAATGCAATTGTGGAAATTCACTATCAATACCCCAGTAAAAAACAAGGGCACTGCTACTCCGTTCCTGCTTTAATAATTTGTTTGCCGTGGCTTCATCATTTAATAAATAGTGGCAGGCGTAGTATATGTCTGTGTTACTTACAACCACATTAGCAGTAATGTTCATGTTGTTTGCAACAACACCTCTTACTTTTCCGTCGTGATGAATAATCCGCTGCACAGGCGTATTAAATTGGAATTGGACTCCCTTTTTTATGGCAAGCTTATACAAAGCATTGGCAATGCTGATCATGCCGTCTTTGGGATAAAATACTCCCTCATTAAACTCAAGATGCGGGATAAGACACAGCATAGCTGGCGCCTTATAAGGATCACTGCCAGTATAAGTGGCATACCTGTCAAACAATTGTATTGTATGTGATTTTGTGAATGCCGCACTGTTCACCCTATGCATACTCTCAAACAAATATTTCCATCTTAGAGTGCTATATGCTTTTAAAATTGATGCATTGAAAATTGAAGGTCTTTTATGTATTGGATGATTAAGGAATACTGAACCAATATTGTTGTACAATTTTGCTGACTGCCAGAGATACTTCCGGGTACGATCCGGATCTTCGCCGATTTTTTCAGAAAGTTCCCGCGCAAATTTTTCTTCTTCAGTATATGCGGTTAGAATGATCCCATCCTCATAAAAAAATTTACAAGCAACCGGTACGGGGATATATTCGAAATACTCAGCTATATTTTCATCAACAAGCTCAAATAATTCTTCTATGTTTTGCGGCTGCGTAAATAAAACAGGACCCGCATCAAAATGAAAACCATTTAGTTTAAAATCGTAAAGCTTACCGCCCGGATAATCATTTTTTTCATATACTATAACTTCAAATCCTTGTGCAGCCAGCCTTATAGCAGTTGCCATACCAGCAACTCCGCTGCCAATAACAATTGCCTTTAAAATATCCTTCATAAAATTTCAAAGGGAAGTTAACGACAAAATGGTTGAATCAGGCCGGGTTTTGTTCTTTCCACCAATTTAGTATCCGGGGAAATACAAGCTGAAACCAAACAGTATATTTATTCGGATGATTTTGAAGAGAGCGCTCAATTTCTTCAACGGATTTAAAACAATAATCCTGTACCTCTTTTTTATCCGGGTAAATAGTCCCATTATATTTTCCCACAAAGACATGATCAAATTCAAACTCTGTCAGCCCATTATCAAACGATGCTTTATAGATAAAATCAAAAATTTTATGCAGTGGCGTTTCAAAACCAAGTTCTTCTTTGAGCCTCCTCATTGCCGCCGTTTGCGTTTTTTCGCCGGGACGAGGATGACTGCAACAGGCGTTTGTCCACAAGCCCCCGCTGTGATATTTTTTTATCGCTCTTTGTTGCAAAAGCATTTCATTTCTCCCGTTAAAAATGAATATACTTATCGCCCGGTGCAAAGCTGATTTTTCATGCGCCTCAATTTTTTCCATTATACCAACTTCTTCGTCATGTTCGTCAACTAAGATTACTTGTTCCATGCGATAAAAATAATGGATTAAGACTCTTTCCCGCTAAAGGGCACTAAAAATTTGTAATTTTTTATGTGAACCTTTTTTTACAAAATATTCAACTGGCTTTTTATGCCCGCCTTTGCAAGAATAAATGCTTTTATATAATTTGGGATACGTACTCGTTGATTGAGTATGTGCTGGGATTTCACTCTTTTTATTTTTTTAAAGAGGGATAGATAACATTTGTATGCTACATATACACCCAGTCTCGCTTTAACAGGCAGTAGCATAATGCCTGTATATGCATGCGCGAAATCTTTTTGAATGTCTTCTTCTATTGCTTTTTTATCGGCATCTGTAAAATTCAGAACGCTGCAGCCCGGAAAATATACCCTGTTCAAACTTTCAAAATCATTTTTTACATC
>DATBFI010000435.1:0-7168 GCA_036558585.1 Chitinophagaceae bacterium | reverse complement strand
GGGTGAGGTGAGATCAAAAAGTTACTCTTTATAATCTTTTAACCATTGAATAGAGAATAAGATTTACGAGTTACTTTTGTCTAAGCCTTTGTATTCACGTATGTATAAAAATGCTCTAATTCTAAAAATTTTCTTTTTTCCTTTTTTCCAATATTGTTAGCACCTGTTCTACACATTCTTTTACTAACGCTTCTCTTTCTTCTGCGTTTACTGTAACAGCTGCAGATGCTGATTGCGAACTGATAGTGTTAAAAGAATCATTGACCGCCGCTCGAATTACTAATTCTCTTATTATTACGGGCATAAAAAATAATTTATAGTATTTTATAAAACTGATAATAAGAACTCAGATTCTATCATCAGGTTTTCAAATTTTATTAAATTGCTCAAATATCAAACATCTTTATAAAGACGTTAAACTGATTTTGCAACATTCAAAAAATATTAAGTATCTCGCATATCATTCAACACCTGCAATCGTTTTGTGCTTTCAAAGAGAACGGATATTTCTAAACCAGGGCAGCAATCAGTATACACCAGAAGCTTTAAAGCGGGAAGTGGTAAGCTACATAATTTAGAGTTAATAAAAGCCTAAAGCTAAATCATTCGGCATTCAATAAATTTGCTTTTTCGGGGAGCCATATCATAAAAGTGGAACCTTTATTTTTTTTGCTCTCTACGGTGATCAGACCATTGTGTTTTTCCATAATTTTTTTACAAATAGATAAGCCAACTCCTGTTCCTTCATATTCGTGATAGCTATGAAGGCGTTTAAATACAACAAAGATATCTTCAGCATATACTGAGTCAAATCCAATTCCATTATCTTCAATACTAATTTTATAATAGTCAATATCATTAAACAAGACCGGGACATTAATTTCTGAAGAGCTTATTTTTTCTGAATAAATGTTTATTACTGGAGCAGCATCCTGCTTTCGAAATTTAATAGCATTACTGATAAGGTTATAAAAAAGCTGGCGTATTAAGGCCGGAATCACAGGCACTTTGGGTAATAAATGAATATTAACCCGTGCCTTTGTTTTTTCAATTTCAATTTCTATTTCAGAGACTGCTTCACTAACTAAAATATTTAACTCACTTTCTATGAAGTCGTCTGAATGAACATCATGCCGTGAAAAGCGAAGTATGTCATCAATTAAAGCTTGCATTCGCTGGGACGAGTTCACTATTTTTTGCAAATAGCCTGCAACTTCTTCATCAACGTTATTTTTTATTGAAATTTTATCACTGAAAAGCATAATCTTCCTTAAAGGTTCCTGCAAATCATGAGAAGCAACAAATGCAAACCGGTCTAATTCCAAGTTAATAGCTTTTAACTCATTGTTGTTATGAACCAACTGTGTATTCAACATCTTTATCTTTTCCTCAGAGATTCGCCGCTCCTCTATTTCTTTTTGCAATGCAATATTGGCAGCTTTTAGTTTCCTTTCATTTGCAAGCAATTCCTGGTTTTTGCGATACAGTTCTGCAAACACACTTACTTTCGCCCTTAACAATTCCGGGTTGAAAGGCTTGTATATATAATCAACTCCCCCTGTTTTGTACCCTTTAAAAACATATTCATCACCATAATTATGTGCTGTAATAAATATGATTGGAATGTTCTTTAATTTATCGCGCTCATAAATAATTGTAGCAGTTTCAAAGCCATTTATATCAGGCATTTGAACATCCATTAAGATCAAAGAAAAATCATCTTCTTTTAATAAGGTTTTCAGCGCGGCGCGGCCGGAATTTGCTTTAACTATAGTATAGCTATCCTTTTGCAATATTGTTTCTATTGAAAAAAGATTGTCTTCCCTGTCATCGACAACTAAGATTTTTATATCAGACTTATCTTGCAAACCTTGCTCTTTTAAAACCTGCATTTTCTATTTATACAACCACACTCTCATCAGTGAGAGTAATTGATCTATTTTTAGCGGTTTTGTTATATAATCTGAAGCTCCTGCTTCAATACATTTTTCCCTATCGCCTTTCATGGCTTTTGCAGTTACTGCAACAATTGGAAGGGTACTGTTCTTATGTTCTCTTCTTATTTTTTGCATGGTTTCGTAACCATCCATTTCGGGCATCATTATATCCATAAGCACTATATCAATACTATTATTCTCACTTAGGATATTCATAGCCTCCTTCCCGCTTTCCGCAGTAATTGTATTCATATTGTACTTTTCAAATGCCGTAGTAAGTGCAAACAAATTTCTCACGTCATCATCAACAACCAATACATTTTTGTTTGTTAATACGTCCTTCTTTAGACGCAGATTTTCGATCAATTTTCTTTTTTCCGGTAAAAGATCTTTATGATCAATGTGTAACAGCATTATTGTTTCTTCAAGCAAGAGGTCAAGTGAGTTCACATCTTTTAATAATATGCGGTTAGCATATTGTTTTAATTTTGTTCTTTCTTTTGCGGTAAAATCTTTTGCTGAATAAATTATTACCGGTGTCATATACATTTTCTTTATTGAATTTATTTCAATAACAAACTCCGTTCCCGGAATATCCGGCAGCATATAATCCAGAATCATGCAATCATACACATTGTTTTTTATCAATTCCAATGCATCTTTTCCTGTATTTGTAATTTCAGCTTGAATAAGATCTGAATTATCGAGCATCTTTGCAATTTGTGAAGAGTCAAGTTCATTGTCCTCAACAATTAATACTCTCTTTGGTTTCCTATTGTTGAAATCTAAAATATCGGTAAACAATACAGTTAATGCTTCCGCTTTCAATGGTTTTAAATGAAAACTTCTGGCACCCCGCTGCATTGCAAGCAAACGATTCTCTTCCCCTGAAATAAGATGCACCGGGATATGCCTGAAATTAAGATCATTTTTAAACAGGTCCAGGATGCGCCATCCGCTTGCATCCGGCAGTTTTATATCGAGAGTAACTGCGATTGGATTAAATTTATTTGCAAGCTCAAACACATCTCCAAAACTTGTTGCCACAACTACTTTCAGGTCCATTTCATGCGCCTTCTCTATCATTATTTTTGCAAACCTTATATCGTCTTCAATTACCAGCACTATCTTATCATTACTCTGTATATTATTGCGGTCATCTCCTACTTCATTAATAATCTCGTTTAATGCATCCAGGTCTTTTGTCTCAGCCACTTTTATAGTGGGCACAGATTGAATCGTTACATTGTCACTTGTTTCAGCAAGTTTATATTCGCTTATTGTGAGACTGGTTTGCTTTTCTTTTTTGACTATAGCTGCAGGATTATAATCGATAGGAAGATATAAAGTAAATGTACTTCCCTGGCCTGCTTCACTCTCAAGCTCAATAGAGCCACCCAACAATTCCGCCAAACCACGACTGATAGAAAGCCCAAGGCCCGTTCCTCCGTATTTACGACTTGTAGAACCCTCTGCCTGCTGGAACGCTTCGAAAATAATGTTTTGTTTGTCTTTTGAAATGCCAATACCGGTATCCCTGATCTCAAAGGCAACAACACGTTTTGCATTATCTAAACTTGATTTTGCCTGCTTCAAGTTATGGTGAACCTCATATACCCTGAACTTCACTTCACCTTTATCGGTAAACTTGAAAGCATTTGACAGCAGGTTTTTAAGAATTTGATTTAACCGCTGTATATCAGTTTCAAGGCTATCGGGGAGATGTTCATCGACTTCGATACTGAAGCGAAGATTTTTACTTTCAGAAACGTGTTTAAAAGTTGTTTCAACGAAAGATGTGATTTTATGGAAACGAACATTTATAAAGTCTGTTGAAATATATCCTGATTCAATCTTCGAAAGATCAAGTATGTCATTGATCAATTGTATCAAATCGTCTCCGCAACTGTGGATGGTTTTGGCATACTTAACTTGTTTTTCACTAAGATTTCCTTCCGGATTTTCATAAAGTTGTTCAGCTAAGATTAATAAAGAATTCAAAGGGGTGCGCAATTCGTGCGACATGTTTGCAAGAAACTCTGATTTGTATTTTGATGTCAATTGTAATTGTTCTGCTTTTTCTTCCAAAGATCTTCTCGCTTCTTCTACCTCCTTATTCTTTCCTTCAACTTCTTCTTTTTGCTTTACAAGCAAATGCGCTTTATCCTGCAACTCTTCATTTGTTCTCCTTAATTCATCCGCCAATGATTGAGATTGCTGCAACAGGTCTTCCGTTCTGGAGTTTGCTTCGATAGTATTTAATACAATACCGATACTTTCAGTTAACTGGCTCAGGAAGTCAAGATGCGTTTCACTAAATGCATCAAATGAAGCAAGTTCAATTACTGCTTTAATTTCTGTTTCAAACAATACCGGAAGAACAATCAAATTAACAGGAGATGCTTCTCCCAGTCCTGAACTTATTTTTATATAATCTCTTGGCACATTTGTCAGGAGAATTCTTTCTTTATTTGCTGCGCACTGTCCAACCAGCCCTTCTCCCACTGCAAATTCTTTAGAAATTTGAACTTCATCTCCATAAGCATACGCAGCAAACAATTTCAATTTTTGATTTTGAAAACTTTCATCCTGTTCTAAAATATAGAACATACCTTTTTGTGCATTTACAACCTGTGCTAATTCAGAGAGGATACGACGTGTAACTGTATTCAGATCCTTTTGCCCCTGCAACATTTGCGTAAACTTTGCAAGGTTTGATTTCAGCCAGTCCTGCTCCTGGTTCCTTAAAGTTGTTTCCTTAAGGTTTGCGATCATTTGGTTGATTGTGTCTTTCAATTCTTCCACTTCACCCTTTGCTTCCACACGAATCATTTGAGTAAGATCACCTTTTGTAACGGCAGAAGCAACTTCAGAAATGGCACGTACCTGGGTTGTTAAATTTTCTGCAAGCTGATTCACATTTTCAGTAAGGTTTTTCCAAATACCTGATGCACCCGGTACACTTGCCTGTCCTCCCAGTCTTCCTTCCACGCCTACTTCACGGGCAACTGTTGTTACCTGGTCTGCAAATACGGCAAGTGTATCAATCATCTCGTTGATTGTATCCGTTAGCTGTGCAACTTCACCCCGGGAAACAATGGAAAGTTTTTGTTTCAGATTACCTGTGGCAACGGCCGTTACTACTTTTGCAATTCCACGCACCTGGTTTGTAAGGTTGGATGCCATCATGTTCACAGAATCCGTCAGATCTTTCCAGGTACCGGCAACGCCCTGCACTTCGGCCTGGCCGCCAAGTTTTCCTTCAGTTCCTACTTCTCTTGCCACACGTGTTACTTCATACGCAAATGAATTTAATTGGTCCACCATTGTATTAATGGTGTTTTTCAAATCAAAAATTTCACCCTTTACATCAATGGTCACTTTCTTCGACAGGTCACCTGATGCCACTGCCTTTGTTACTTCAGCGATGTTACGCACTTGTGAAGTAAGATTACCTGTCATTTGATTTACAGAGTCGGTCAAATCCTTCCATGTACCCGCAACACCAGGCACAAATGCTTGTCCACCCAGTTTACCATCGGTACCCACTTCGCGGGCCACGCGTGTTACTTCGGATGCAAATGCGCGTAACTGATCCACCATCGTGTTCAATGTTTCTTTCAACTGTAAAATTTCACCACGCACATCCACAGTAATTTTTCTTGACATATCTCCATTCGCAACTGCAATAGCAACATCAGCAATATTTCTTACCTGTGCTGTAAGATTGCCAGCCATTTGATTTACAGAATCGGTTAAATCCTTCCACGTACCGGCAACGCCAGGTACATTTGCCTGTCCGCCCAATTTTCCTTCTGTACCAACTTCTCTTGCTACACGAGTTACTTCTGATGCAAAGGCGCGAAGTTGTTCCACCATAGTATTGATGGTATTCTTTAATTCAAGAATTTCACCTTTTACGTCTACTTCAATTTTTCGGGAAAGGTCACCGTTGGCCACCGCTGTGGTTACCTCTGCAATATTTCTTACCTGTGATGTAAGATTTGAAGCCATTTTATTTACAGAATCTGTAAGGTCTTTCCAGAGTCCTTCCACACCGGGCACATCTGCCTGCCCTCCTAATTTTCCTTCCGAACCTACTTCACGGGCAACACGAAAAACTTCTGAACCAAAAGAGTTCAACTGGTCCACCATGGTGTTGATCGTATTTTTTAACTCCAGAATCTCACCCTTAACATCTACAGTAATTTTTCTTGAAAGATCACCCTTGGCAACGGCAGTTGTTACTTCGGCAATTGTACGCACCTGTGCTGTGAGGTTTGATGCCATTTGGTTTACAGACTCAGTAAGATCCTTCCACGTTCCACCAACTCCCTTAACCTTTGCCTGGCCCCCCAATTTTCCCTCTGTACCTACTTCAAGTGCCACACGTGTTACTTCTGATGCAAATGAGTTCAATTGATCCACCATTGTATTGATGGTTTTTTTTAGCTCTAATATTTCACCTTCAACATTTACAGTAATTTTTTTGGAAAGGTCTCCATTGGCAACAGCCGTTGTTACTTCGGCGATATTTCTTACCTGACCTGTAAGATTAGATGCCATCTGGTTTACAGAATCAGTAAGGTCTTTCCACGTACCACCTACACCCTGAACTTTGGCTTGTCCACCAAGTTTTCCTTCTGTGCCTACTTCAAGCGCCACACGTGTTACTTCGGATGCAAATGAGTTCAACTGGTCAACCATCGTATTGATCGTATTTTTCAATTCGAGTATTTCTCCCTCGACATCTACTGTGATTTTTTTCGACAAGTCTCCATTCGCAACAGCAGTAGTAACATCTGCAATATTTCTTACCTGGCCTGTAAGATTCGATGCCATTTGGTTTACAGAATCGGTCAGGTCTTTCCACACACCACCCACTCCCTTCACCTGTGCCTGTCCACCCAATTTACCTTCGGTACCAACCTCCAACGCCACACGGGTTACTTCCGATGCGAAGGAGTTTAATTGGTCCACCATGGTATTGATGGTATTCTTTAATTCGAGGATTTCACCTTGAACATCAACCGTAATTTTCTTGGAAAGGTCACCGTTTGCAACGGCCGTTGTTACATCAGCAATGTTACGTACCTGCGCTGTCAGGTTAGATGCCATTTGGTTCACCGAGTCCGTCAAATCCTTCCACACACCACCAACACCTTTTACCGTTGCCTGTCCACCCAGTTTACCTTCACTACCTACTTCTCTTGCAACACGGGTTACCTCGG
>DATBFI010000434.1:0-6001 GCA_036558585.1 Chitinophagaceae bacterium | reverse complement strand
TCCGGTATTAAAATTATTTTTATTCAGCTTGAGCAATTTTGTGTGGGAAGGTGTAATACCCAGTATATACGCCACTGTATCGTTCATAAAGTAATGAACAAAGCTTTGCTTATTTTCCTCGAGCTGTTTTTGCAAAGCATTTAGTGACGGAACTTCATCTGCATATTTATATTGATAATACGCAGGATATTTTTTTTCGAGTGATTTTATATAACGTTCCAGGTTTGTTTTTGCCTCTAATAGTTTTGACTGTTGCATATCATATGCCGCGTCATGGGCCTGGAACGACGCCAGCTTTTGCTGTTCCGATACGACTGTAATTTGTAAATCACGTTCATTGGCTGCTTCTTCACGGGGCAAATGTGCAGCTGCACCAAGTTCATTCAGTTTATCATTTAATAAGACAGCCCGGCTCTTTTCCATAAAATAAAAAGCGCGGCTGGCATCATTTGCAAGGTAACAGGCTTCCATGGCCTGTGTAAAAAATTCACGTGTCCAGTTACGCCAGTATAGTTTGCTTTGCTCACCAGATTGTTCGTGACGGATTTTGGTGATAAGCGTATCTGTTAACATAGATGTTTGCAGGCAGGCAGACAAATAATTTTTATTTCCTGTTTTTATAAATTGATTTAGTAATAGCTCCGTCTTATTTCTGAGTATAGTAAGAATAAGTTCTTTATTGCCAACAGAAGTTATTTGTATAGCTGAAGGGTTCATCAAAATATTATTACCTGCAATCAGTTCCATGTTTTGCAATGCTTTGATGCAAAAGTATTCTGCCTCTTTATAGTTATTCTGCCTGAAGCTGCATTGTTCAAGATTGATATGACCCTTGGCGAGCCTTTCGGGGTCCCCTGCTTTCAAGGCATACTTGATAGTGTTTAAGTAACAATCTTTTGCTTTAATATAATTCTGCAGATCATTTAAATAGAAGTTCCCAAAATCTGTATAGTCATCTGAAATCTGGCTATAATCCTTCGTGCTAATTCTTTGTTTTATTCCCTCGTTATATAACGATATTACTTTAGCGAAATCCTTTTTTTTAGCAAAAACATCTGCCTTTATAAGCATACTATTTATTGTTTCAGCCTCATCGTTTAAAAGTCGTGAAAGATTAGTTGCTTCATCTACATCTTCTAATGCTTCCTGCAGCCGGCCCTGCCTTATATTTGACTGGGCTCTTTGATTTAGAAGACCCGGTAACAAGGTGGAATCTGTATCTGTCTTTGCATTTAATATGGCAATATTTAATTGCTCGACAGCTTTTTGATAGTCTCCGGTTCGATAAAGCATCTGTGCTATCGTTAACAACAAAACTGCTTTAGAAATATTAGGAACATAATATTGTTCTCTCCATATTAAAGAGCTATCATAATATTGAAGAGCAATATTGTACAGGTGAAGACTTGTGTAAAAATTTCCAAGGTTGGCATAACCATTAACGCAAAGAGAGGGCGCGCAATTCTTTTTCCCCGCGCTGTTTATACGGATAGCGGCATTCGTGAAAGTAATAGCAATTTTTGTTGCAATTTCATTGTTGACCAGGTAGTCGTATAAACCTATCCTGTGCAGAATTCTCGCATAAACAGAGTCTTCGGCTAATTTGCTTGTTTCAAATTCTTTTTTGAGAGTAAAAAGCTTTGGTAATTTTTCTTTGTAGGAAAGCAAAGTGTCTTTTTCTATGCTTATTAATTCATTCCAGACAGTTATATTTTTAGAATACTGACCTATACAGCAAAAACAAAAAGCCCAGGCAATAATGCCCAGGCTTATAATTCTTGCAGAGTCCGGTATAAACTTATTCATATGCTTGTTTTAAATTTTATACCATGCATCACGGCGGTTGAAATAAGCTGGACCTTGATATAAAATTAGAAATAAGCTGCTTTATTTTGATCTTTTCATCATTCTTCCGTTCTTGACAAACGATTTTAAATTTGTCTTACTGACAACAGTTGAAGTACCGAGTGCATTCCAAATTTGATCTTTGGTATAGGTAGCATTATCAAGAACCTGGCTGATTTCGTCATAATTGGCGCAAAGTTTTCCCGTAACGATCGGCGTAGCAAAGGATGATCCTTCGACTGTTTGGTTACCTTTCAGCCGAGGATTATTAAATACATAATGTAATGGTGATACTGCATCTGCATTAACTCCGATATCTACCACATTGGGAGAATAATTTTGAGTAGGGCTAACAGTTCCCGAAGAAGTATCAACTGTTGTAACTGCTATTACGTTTGGAAATGTAGGATCCCCGGCAAGAGAGGCTGGAAAAAAATTAACCTCATCAAGGCTTCGATCATTTTTAGGATATGGAAGATTGTGTAATTTAAATGCAGCATGTTCGTTTATATCATCTTCATTTCCGGCTGCAGCAACCAATAAGATTTTATTGTTAGTTAAATAATACCTGACGTATTCTTTTAATAAAACCACATCAGGATCTACAGGATGTTTAAGATCCGGTGCTTCGTAAAAGCCGCAACTCGCATTTATTATTTTTGCCTCTTGTTTTTGAGCATAAGCAAATGCGCAAAGCAGTGTTTCCAGGTCGCTTATACCTTTTTTAGTATGAGTTTTTGCAGGTAAAATTTCGATAGGATTTTTCTGAATTTTATCTACTTCATTTGTAATAAATCGCGTTACGGTACTACCATGTTTTGTAGGGTCATCATCACGAAAATTTTTGTTATGGGCTATAAAATTCCAACCCCATGCTGCCCCCGGAATGCACGAAGCCGTATCGGGTTTAAACGGGTAATTTTTTAGTTCAAAGGTATCTATGCCTGTATCAGGAACAGCGATCTTTACACTCTGGTTTAAATTAGTAACAGCAGGTATTGCAGTTGCAGAACCAGTCAACAGTTTTATGGGTTTGCCATTGATCGGAAAATTAAAGCTAATATAAGCAGGCCCGGGATCTCCGCTGGAGGGAACAGTTTGAGATTTTTTTCCGCCGCTTGCCGTTCCGCCCTGTATATAATTTTTGATACCCTTGCCGGTTAGCAGCATCAAAGAATTGTCACAGCTTTCGCAGAGCCGTAATGTATCTACCGGTCCAAATGTTGCTTTAATGCCCTGAATCCATGCCTGAACCTGGGCAGGAGTTGAGGTTGGTTTGCGCCAGACAATTAATTGGTCCAGGGGCAGGGTATCAACGACTTCCTGTTGATCAGTACTAAGTTGTTCGTAATTTTCGCTTTGTGCGCGGTTAATTAAACTGCTTCCCGACAATGTTTTTTTGCATGCTGTGTTGGATATTACCACGGAAAATAAAAGGCAGGAAATGATCGCCTTGTTAGCTGTACTTTTTTTCATCCCAAAATGAGTTTATTAATTAATAATAATTAATTCATTTTGGGGGAAAGCTGATACTAAAATGGTTAGTGATTGAAACGTGTGTTTTGTCTACAATTTTTTCAGCCAGATTTCAGCCTCCCGGCTGCCTTCGGTCTTTTCCTTTACTACTTTTTCAAGTAATTGTTTTGCCTGTTCTTCATCTCCCTGCTCATTTCGTTGCAGTAATGTGAGGGCTTCTAAGAACAGGCCTGGATTTTTATATACGCCTGCTGTGTTGGCCAATTCGTTAAACTGCTGTAATGCTTTATCGTAATTTTCGGCCGCAAGGTAAACAAAACCAATATATTTTTTAGCCAAAAAATTTTGTGGATTTGAACGATAAATTTCTCCAAAGATTTGTAAAGCTGTTTTGTAATCTTTGTTATTATAAGCTGCAATACCTTGCTGCAGGCTGTCCTTAGAGGCATTCATAGTCTGGCTTAGCTGTATGATATGCTCCATAATGTATTTATTTGCAAGCTGATGTGGTGTTTCTGGTCTATAAAAAAAATAAATTGCCACTGCAAATAGTAAACAGGCTGCGGCCGCCATATAAGGCCATTTATTAAATAGTTTTTTTACAGGTCTAATTGAAGCACTTTGCTTTTTAAATTCATCACTGTTCCATTGCTGTTGTTTTTCATTCAATAAACTTTGTCTTATTCCCTCAGTTGTTGCAATAAAAAAAGCGACTTCCCTTGCAAAAGATTCATCGTGGACACATCGTTCCTCAAATCGTTTTTTTTCTGTATCGTTTAATTGTTCCTTGAAATAGGCTTCTATATATTCATACGAATCATTCATAACGGAGCAAATAATTATTTAATTTTTCCCGGCAACGTAACCTCGTGGTTTTGGTTACTGCTGCATTATTATAACCTAATTTTTCTGCAATTTGCTTATCAGTATAACCATCTGCTGACAATAATAATATCTCTTTGCACTTATCACCGATTGCTTCCAGGTATTGTGATACCCTTGAAATTTTTTCCTGGTCAATCAGTTTTTCAATTACATTTTTTGCTGCTTCGGGAAGATGGCTTAATAACTCCGGCGTTGCCGCTGATTTATAAACCTGCTGTTTATTATTCGTAATTTTTCTAAGGTGGTCAACACATTTATTATGAAAAATTTGAAATAAATATGTTTTCAAAGAGTAACGGTTATCAAACCTGTTATTGACGATATTGTGAATTGCTGCTAATACTGCGTCACTATATGCGCTGAAACTGTCTTCATAGAGAAATTGGTATTTACGGCATCCCTCATCAATAAAATATTTGTATTGCAGGTACAATTGTTTTTCGAAATAGGCGCGTTGCTTATAATCGCCTGTTAAGCCATTAATGATATCCGCATCCTGCATTTTAAAAAATTGGTATAAAGCTAATTTAATTATAAGAAAATTGACCCTGACGAGATAAGTTTGATAATCCTTTGCGGATAATAGAAATATAGTGAGATGAATATTTATTACACATCTGTGGTGATTGATAAACCGATTGGTTGAACAGAACAAAGAATTAAACAATGTTCATAGTGCTCATGTTGTTGAACTAATGAATGCTCTTAGCCACTTCTAAAACAGTTATTATTAAAAATTTTTTCCAAATATTTTATTTGATACTTTCTTTACGGTGCGCGAAAAAACATTAAATTATATTTAAATCAAACTGTCTTACGCAAATAAATTTTTTTGCAGCCTGTCTTTATAGTAACTTGATAATGCAATATCCAAAACAACTCTAAACCATGCCACTCATTAACATCAAGTTTGACCACCAGGGGCAAACCGTAACTGCTGAAATGTATTATGATTTCAATCGACTTTCAAATCTTGTCTTAATTATTCCTGATGAAAACGAGCAGGAATTGAATGAGACTATTCTTCTGTTCAGAGAAGGAAAAAAATGGAAAACTTCTTCTCAAACAAAACAGAAATTTCCCCAAACTTTCAATAGCATTATCGCTTGTGTAAACAAGGAACTGAACATAAAAAGTTTAGGTGATCATATTATCTCATTGCTGAATTTTTCATCTTAAAGAGAATTGTTCGCAGAAGTTTAGTTATGGTTATCTATATGTTTTTCTTCGCTGATTTCTTTTGGCGCAACCGAAAAAAATTTTGAAAAATTAGTTCAGATTATTTGTGCAGAACAGAAAGGGAATATTGATTATGTTTCATGATCCTCATTCCTGCGCATTTTTTTATTAAGGAGGAAAGAGTTAATTCTACTAAGAGGATTTTAAAAACCGGCAACGACCGGATTACAATAAAGAAGTTTCTTTTGTTGCATTTGTTTTTTCGGATTCATCTATAGCCATCTTTAGAAAAGTGGCAAGAAGGGAACTAATAGAACTGTTTGTCGGTAAATCATACCAATTACCATCATCTGTTTTGTATAATTTCCCTATAAGAATTTCAGAATTGTCAAATTTGTAAAGAGTGTATTCTTTTAAGGTTGCCTTTATAACACCTAATGGGTTTTCTGCATTGTAAGACGAGGTAGTGTAATAGTATTTGTTGCCGTCTTTCACTGTAATTTCAGTTCTGCTCATAAGGGCTGCTTTGCTTTCTTTCTTTAAATGCAATGATAATCATTTATTTTCTTTTTTTACTGAAAATTTGGGACTTAAAAATTTGAAGGATCATAAGAAG
>DATBFI010000433.1:0-16845 GCA_036558585.1 Chitinophagaceae bacterium | reverse complement strand
TTATGTTTTATTGCTTTTGTATTTGCTATCGTCATTGTACAAATGACATTACCAATATTCAATGATCTTTCTAATAAAGCACTCGCATTATCTTATTTGCTCGACGTAAAGTTGATAATGATTTATGTTGCGCTTTTTTTTGTTACGAGTTTGCTTTCGGGCTTTTATCCTGCATTAGTATTATCCGGTTACAATCCTGTAGAAACACTTTACGGACGTTTTACTGCTGCAAAGAAAAATTTTCTTCAAAAGAGCCTCGTAGTACTACAATTTACTCTTGCTTCGTTTTTAATCATCGCGGCGTTTATTCTATTTTCTCAATTCAATTTTCTTACTACTGAAAAATTGGGCTATGACGACAGCAATCTTGTGTTGGTTAATAAATCAAATTTAACAAGAGATGAAGCGAGGCTTTTAAAATCGGAACTGATGAAAAGCCCTGATGTTATTGGTGTAGCTCCAAAAGATGAAGGATACTCGTTTAATGGAATAAAAATAAACGGAGATTCTGAAATGGGTGCTGCTAACGTAACCATTGATGAATCTTATTTACCGTTATTAAAAATTCCGGTTATTAAAGGAAGAAATTTTTCAACCGCGTTTCCGTCTGATTCTTCTCACTCTGTAATCGTGAATGAAACATTTGTAAAAAAAGCAGGATGGAAAGATGCGATTGGTCAGCAAGTGAGTTTTGGTAATAATGAAAAATATACAGTGATCGGTGTTGTGAAAGACTATCACTTTCAGTCATTGAGCCAGGAAATAGTACCCGAAATATTTAGTATGAGAATGCAGAACAATTATGGAATGGTATATATAAAAATCAAACCAGACACAGAAACTTCAAGCCTAAAAAATATTGAAACAACTTTCAAAAAATTGTTTCCATTAAATTCATACACTTATATTTTTAAAGACCATGAAAACATGAAAAATTATGAAGCAGAAGCGAAGTGGAAACAAATCATTTTGTTTGGGGCTATTCTCACAATTTTCATTTCATGTATTGGACTCTTTGGGTTAACTGTATCAACCGCTGAAAAACGGACAAAAGAAATCGGCATTCGAAAAGTATTGGGAGCTTCTGTTAGCAGTGTAATATCTATTCTCTCTATTGATTTTTTGAAATTGATTGTTATATCGCTTTTCGTATCAATGCCTGTTGCATGGTTTACAGCGAATAAGTGGTTGCAAAATTATCCATATCGCATTACATTAAGTTGGCGGATGTTTGCCCTGGCGGGAATATTAGTGATATTGATTGCGTTGATTACAATCAGTTTCCAGGCAATAAAAGCGGCGTTGGCAAACCCGGTGAGGAGTTTGAGAACGGAATAATCAATTTGAAAATTTGAAGATGAATGTGAAAAGTTAAGTGCATAAAAATATTGATCCCAGCCTTAACCGCTGAACAATCTTTCTAACTCAAAACTTTTTTGATCATGTTCAAAAATTATATCAAAACCGCATGGCGAAATTTATGGAAGAATAAAATTTATTCAGCGATAAATATTATTGGTCTTGCCGTCGGAATGGCAGCATGTATTTTGATCATGCTTTTTGTTTCGTATGAAAAGAGCTTTGATAATTTTCATTCTAAAAATATTTATCGCCTCAATGAAGTGCAAAAGTTTGAAGGCATGGTAGCATCGCAAAAAGTGGCCTTGTCTATGTTTCCAATGGGACCAACTTTAAAAAAAGAATTCCCGGAAATAAAAAATTTCACAAGAATCAACTGGAGTCCCAAAGTCCAGATAAATTACCAGGATAAACGCTTTTATCTTCCTCAAATTTTCCTGGTGGATTCAACTTTTCTTCAGCTATTCGATTTTAAATTACTAATGGGAGACCGTCAAACAGCGCTTCAAAAGCCAAACAGCATCGTGCTTACAGAAGAAACGTCAAAAAAAATATTTGGTAATGAAGATCCCATGGGAAAAACACTTACACATTATGGTCGCGATAGTATGATCCTTATTGTGACCGGCGTTGCTCAGAATGTACCGCAGAACTCTCAACTCCAATTTGATGCATTGGTCTCATTCAATACTATCTACCAGCCCGACTGGATGAACAACTGGGGAGGTAACTGGCTGAATACTTACTTTGAATTATCGCCCAATACCAATGTTGCGGCACTTGAAAAGAAATTTCCGGCATATTTAAAAAAGTACATGAAACAAGATGATAACTGGAAAAATTACGAATTGTTCCTTTTGCCATTAAAAGATGTACATGCGAATGCAAATGATATCGGTCTTGATTATCTCAATTACCAGAAATTCGACAAAAATTATACAAACATCTTTTTTGTAATTGCATTGATCGTGCTGATCATTGCTTGTATAAATTTTATGAATCTTTCCACGGCACGGTCTGCAGAAAGAGCAAGAGAAGTGGGAATAAGAAAATCAGTAGGTGCACACCGAAGGCAATTAAGTATGCAATTTATCAGTGAATCAGTCATTTTATCACTCATTGCTTTGGTGTTGGCTGTTGTTCTTGTTGAACTGTTTCTTCCTTACGTAAATAATTTAAGCCAGCGAAATATGCGATTTCCATTGTTTAGTAGTGCAGGGCTTCTTGTTTCTGTTATTGCAGCTACAGTGATCATAGGAATTTTGTCAGGCTTGTATCCCGCGGCCTATCTTTCAGCATTTCATCCTGTAAAAGTTTTGAAGGGCTCAATCCAAACGGGTAAGAACAAATCGTTGTTAAGAAATACACTTGTGGTCGCTCAATTTTCAAGCGCTATTTTTTTAATGATCGCAACCATTTTCGCAGTAAAGCAATTACGGTTTATGCAAAATCGCGATCCTGGTTTTAACCGCGAGCAGGTATTAACTATCCCGCTTGATGAAACAACTTATGAAAAATTTGATGTATTAAAACAGGAGCTGCTAAAAAATAATCTTGTATCAGCAGTAACAGGTGCACAGGATGTTTTGGGAAGTCACCTCGATCAGTCGGGCATACAATTTATCGGCGACGGACCACGAAGAGATTTAACTTCAACAAGACTTATTGTTGATCACGATTATCTCAAGCTGTACAAAATTCCTTTGTTGATGGGAAGAGATTTTTCAAGCGATCCATCTGCAAATGGAAAAGAATACATCATCAATGAAGCACTTGCAAAAGAATTATTGAAAGATAGTCCAAAACAACCCATGTCGTGGTTGCTTGGTAAAAATTTCGGGTTTGATTCACTGGGAAGGATAGTAGGCATCGCAAAAGATTTCAATTTTAATTCGCTCCATTACAAAATTGAAACCATGTTCATGTTCAATCAAAAGGATTGGAGCTTCAGCAATATCTCTGTAAAAATAAACGGGGATAAAGCAAAAGATGCACTTGCATTTATTCAAACCGTATGGCAAAAAAACTGTCCGGGCAATCCTTTTGAATACCAGTTTCTTGATGATCATTTTGCAGATGTATATCGCACAGATGCACAGGTTAGCCAGATTGTGGGAATACTGGCCACGTTAGCTATTATTATTTCCTGTCTCGGGTTGTTTGGCCTTGCTTCTTACTCGGCCGAAAGAAGAGTAAAAGAGGTAGGCATACGGAAGGTGCTTGGCGCCTCGGTGCAAAATATTGTAGCCATGCTTTCAAAAGATTTTTTAAAGTATGTATTGATTGCGGCACTCGTTGCATGGCCGCTTGCGTGGTTTAGTGTATATAAGTGGCTGCAGGATTATGCGTACCGTATTAATATTAGTTGGTGGATATTTTTATTGGCAGCTCTGATTGCAGTGGTCATAGCATTGGCAACGATAAGTTTCCAGGCAATTAAAGCAGCGATTGCAAACCCGGTGAAATCATTACGCACAGAGTGAAGGTACTTGTGAAGAGCCTGCCCTGCCTACCGGACAGGCAGGCTGCCGGCAGGCAGGTTTAAGAACGGAATGAGCCCCTATCCCCTAAAGGGGGATTTTAAAAGCTTACAAATAATGAACAACTTTAAAATGATAATCACATTCAAAAAGTCTTCCCTGAAGGGAGGATTTAGGAGGGCTTATGTTTAAAAATTATTTCAAAACAGCATTCAGAACGCTTATAAGAAATAAGCTTTACACTGTGCTGAATATTGCAGGACTTACATTTGGTTTGAGTTGTTTTATAATGATTGGTCTTTATCTTTTTGATGAACTTACGTTCGACCAACAACATCATAACGCAGACAGAATTTACAGGATAGTTGAGCATAAAACGGTAAATGGAGAATCGACTGTTATTGCAGGTGCTGGCTTTCAGCTTGCCGAAAAATCAAAAAAAGAAATTCCCGGTGTTGAGAACGCAACACGCATTCAAAGAATCGGAAGAGCAAATATTCTTAACCCGCAAAACCCTGCTAACTTTTTCCAGGAAACGGTAACCATTGCCGACGAACATCTGCTGGAAATTTTTGACTTTCCTTTAATCGAAGGAGATAGGAAAACAGCATTAACGGAACCAAATTCCATCATTATCACGCAAGACCTTGCGATGCGGTTGTTTAACAAAACGGATGTGCTTGGTAAAACATTACAGTTTAGTTTTATCGATGCCCCTTTTAAAATTACCGGCGTTTTAAAAAATCATCCACGCAATTCAAGTTTTGATTTCGGCTCTGTGATTTCGGAAACAACGTTTCGAAACAACGCTTCGTTTCAACAACGCGTAATGAGCGACTGGCTCTCTGATAATTTTTCTGTTTATACTTTATTAAAGCCTAACACAAATGCAAATGTTGTTGCTGAGCAAATGTCAAAGCTGGCGCATAATAATTTTTCTGCGCCGGCAGGCACCACCTTCTTTTTTAGCTTACAGCCATTAAAAGATATTCATCTTAACTCTGGGAACATTGTTGACGGCGCAAGAAATAGCAATGTAGATGCCATGGTGCAGGGAAGTATGCTGTATATAAAAATATTTTCCTTCATTGCTTTTTTTGTGTTGCTGATAGCAGGTATCAATTACATGAATCTTACTACAGCAAGAGCTTCATCGCGTTTAAAGGAAATTGGCATTCGTAAAACAATCGGTGCATTAAAAAATAATTTAATCAGGCAATTTTTATTTGAATCATTACTCGTAACATTTATTTCATTTTTATTGTCGTTGATTGTTGTTAACCTGGTACTGCCTGCATTCAATCAATTTACCAATAAAGAGCTCTCACTTGGTTTTTCAACTGATTATCGCATCTGGTTATATGCAATCGGCTTTGCAATAGCTATGGGTTTGTTATCGGGAAGTTATCCTGCATTAATGCTTTCGCGTTTTAAACCTGTGCTGTTATTGAAAGGATTAAAGCTGCAGGACAAAAGTGGATTATCAATAAGAAAAGGTTTAGTCGTTTTTCAATTTACAGTTTCTGTTATAATGATTATTGCAACGATTGTTCTTTTTCTGCAGGTGAAATATTTAAATACTACTGACCTTGGCTTTAATAAAAATCTTTTGGTAGTGATTGATGTAAACACCGCAAAAGCAAGGACAAATTTTGAAGCAGTAAAAACTGAGATGGCAAAAATACCATCTGTGCAAAATGTATCAGTTACATCGAGAGTGCCGGGTGAATGGAAAACACTCCGAACAATTAAGATCAAAAATTCCGGGAATACAAATGAGCCTAAAGTTGCTTACATGTTTGGAGCAGACAAAGATTTTTTAAAAACATATCAAATCAAATTATTGCAAGGAAGAAATTTTGATACGCCTGCCGATTCATCAGACGTTATTGTTAATGAAGCTGCTGCAAAAATGCTGGGCATTACAGAAGCTGCAGGTCAGATAGTTGAAATACCGGAATTTTCAGAAAGTGGTAATGGGAACTTCGAACCTGTTAATGATGATAACACGGCTTTTAAACCAATAGTAATTGGCATTGTGAAAGATTTCCATTTCCAGACTCTGCGTGATAAAATTGAACCGCTTGTGCTGGCTTACAATAATAATCCTATTCAGGTTATAGATTATTACACAGCAAGGATATCTGCCGCAAATATCAAAGAAACGCTTGATAAGTTGAAAGACCTGATGGTAAAAAATGATAAGAATGACCCTTTCGAATATCATTTTTTAAATGATCAGCTTGCATTGTTTTATATTGATGATGAGCGCAGGCAAACTATTTTAATATGGGCATCACTTGCAACAATTTTTATTGCATGTTTGGGTTTGTTTGGCTTAGCAACTTATTCAGCAGAACAAAGAATAAAAGAAATTGGTGTACGAAAAGTATTAGGTGCAACGGTGTTTAATCTCGCTTCATTATTATCAAAAGATTTTTTAAAACTTGTTCTCATTGCAAATGGTATTGCATTTCCGATAGCATGGTGGGCTGTAAGCAAATGGTTGCAGCAGTATGCTTATCATATTGATATGCAATGGTGGGTTTTTGCAGCAGCGGGAATATCTGCATGTGTAATTGCTGTGTGTACGATCTCTTATCAGGCAATAAAAGCAGCAATTGCAAACCCGGTGAAATCATTACGTACAGAGTGAAAGTACTTGTGAAGAGCCTGCCTGCCGGCAGGCAGGTTTGAGAACGGAATAAAGGCCCTCTAAAACCTGCATATCGGCAGAGAGGCTCCCTAAGCCTGTCCGGCAGACAGGGGAGAATAAACTCCCCTTTGGTCCAAGGACTCCTTGGGAAGGACGGTGGCAAACCACAAAACATTTTTTAACTATCAAATATTTTTTTATGAAAAAAATGATCCCTGTTTTATCGATGTTCATTTGCGCTACAGCAATTGCCCAGGAGCGCGTAAATATTGAACCCAGCGGCAACATAATAACAAAAGACATAAGCGTGCAACCATTTGATGCCATAAAAGCAAGCGGGCTTTATGAACTGGTATTATCGCAAGGCGATAAAGAGTCGGTGAAGATCGAAGCAGATGACAATCTTCAATCTCTTTTTTCTGTTTCAAATAGCGGGAGCACACTGGTAGTGGATATGCCAAAGTTGAAGGACCAGAATATAAATTTTAAAAATAAAGATGATGAATCATTAAAATTAAAAGTATACGTCACTTTTAAAAAACTAAAGAGTATTGATGTAGGTGTAGTTGGCAATGTACGTTCTGCAACACCACTAAAATTTGATGCACTTGAAATAGAAAGTAAAAATGTAGGAAACGTAAAACTTCAATTAAGCGCCAATAAACTAAATGTGGAAAATAAAGGGGTTGGCAATCTTACATTAAGCGGAACAGCAACTAATGTAACAATAAAGAATTCAGGCGTGGGGCAATTTGACGGGGAAGATCTTGTCGTACAAACTATGGATATTGAAAATTCTGGTGTTGGAAGTGCAAACGTAAATGTGGAGAAGGATTTGAAAATAAAAGACACTTTCCTTGGTAAAGTCAGAAATAAGGGCAATGCAAAAACACATAGCATGGAGGGAGTGGAGATGTAAATTGGATGGACCAGTAATCGTAAATTATCAATCCTGGATACTTCCTGCCTAATTGTTATTCAATTTGTAATT
Source organism: Chitinophagaceae bacterium (assembly GCA_036558585.1). GTDB lineage: Bacteria > Bacteroidota > Bacteroidia > Chitinophagales > Chitinophagaceae > DATBFI01. Next base: position 9,359 of record DATBFI010000433.1, on the reverse strand, counting down.
GCAGATAGGAGCAGCAGGTAATAAAGTGATCGCTTATTCCGGCAATGCAATGAAGATTGAATACAGGCAGATATTTTATTTGCTGCGAAATGCAAATATGAGAATGTGATAAGCCTATTTCACCTCTACTATCTTCAGGTAACAGTAGATCCTTTCTATCAACGGGCTTCTTTCTTACACATTTGCACATGAAAGTTATTTTTAAAAGCAAGCGCCCTGAATCCACTTCGTTGCATCAATAAAAAACAAGATAAGTTTTCTTTCTTCTCACTCTTACTGGCAGGACTGCTTTAATAAAAGGCGTGACTTAAAATTGATGTTTTTTGCATCAAATGTGAAAATGTTTTTCTAAATCATAAAAGAAATTGCAATAGCAATTGAATTTAAAGAACTGATCATTTAAACTATTCAAAAGAAGATATAAGCGGGAAGACAGGATCTGAGCAAATTTAAAAACATTTCTTAAACAAAGCTGGTTCAACATAACCTACAATTTTCACCATTATCCTGACTGCTTTCCCTTTCTGCAGCTAATCTTTTATGTATTTATTTTTTAACCAAAAACAATTTATTATGAAAACGAAATTAACACGCATTACTTCTGCACCAGGAAACTTTGTGACCATCACTTCAGCATGTGCAATTTTGTTAAGCACGGTACATGCGCAGCAGGATTTGTCACAAGGTCCCATTACGCTTACTTACAAAAATTTTATTACGCCGGCCCAAGCGAAATATTTTTACCAGGGAGCAGATGCGGCAGGCGTAGCGATTCCTGCACACGGAGCCAACAAAGTGTGGGACTACAGCAAGCTTGTCAAAAACAATGCAAACAATGATAGCCGGTCTTACGTGCCCGCCAGTTACCCAGCCTATCCCAATGCACTTCGCCAGTTCGACAATTTCTTTGCCCTGGCCGGTATTCCCATTGCTCAAACCAACATGGAAAGCAATGATGAAAATTCATACCATGGTTTAGGCACACACTTTGAGCGTCAGGCATTTCCTCTTGAGTCCATCACGGGAAATGCTAATGATTCATTGATCATAAACAGGCAGAATGTTCATGAGTTGCACCAGGTCTGGGAAAAGTATCCTGTCACCTATTTGTCTTCGTATATGAGTCATTCCATTTCAGTGACAAATTTTCAATTAAGCATTGCTGCTTTTGGCCTCGATCATGTGCCCGGTCAATTTGTGCAGCACACTTTTGACAAAAGAGAGGTAGTTGGTTGGGGTAAAGTAAGAATTCCTGCATCTTCAGGACCAGGCCAGTTTATAAGAGCCCTGTTACAAAAATTAAATGTTTTAAAAATAGACAGTGTGTACCTGGCCGGATCTCCCGCTCCTCCCGAATTACTTGCAGCATTCGGAGTTACCCAGGGTGAGACGGACAACAGCTATTATCAGTACAGGTTTTATCGCAGGGGAATTGATGCATATCTTATTAATTTTTTCATGGATTCAAAATTTAAAACAATTACCGGGCTTAATTATGATGCAAAATATGCAGACCGGAATGATGATAATATGATTGCAGCAAGCAGCCCAAGTGAAGATGATCTTACAATAAATGAGATTACCATAAAAGCGTTCCCAAATCCTTCGCGCAATGAATTTACCATAAATCTTTCAGGTAAATCTGCAGTGCAGGCATCTGTACTTGTATTTGATTTATCAGGAAAACAAGTTCAAAAATTTGAGAACGTATCAACAGGCGAATTAAAGTTTGGAAAAGAATTGCGACCCGGAATATATATGGTGCAGGTGATACAAAACAACCGGAAAAAAACTTTCAAGCTTGTAAAGACCGAATAGCCATACCTTTCTATCATTATGGTTGACAATCTTCAAGGGTTGTCAACCTTTTTTAGTAAAGCCGCAAACATAGTATCGGCTTTTTTCTTATATCCAATCAATATTTCCTGTTTCACCAGTTGCAGTTTAAAATTTTTCTGAATAAACTCCACTACTTCTTCATTTTCTTTTTTAAATACAGAACACGTGATGTATAAAAAGAACCCATTTTTTGCGAGATGAGAAATAGTGTTGCTTACAATTTTCTTTTGCAGGTTAGAGTAGTAATTTATTTTTTCTTTATCGAAGAAATAAAGTTGCTCCGGTGTTCTGCTCCACGTGCCGCTGCCCGTGCAGGGCGCATCGCAGATGATGAGGTTAAAGCCCTCCCCGTTCGTTAAAGGGAGGGTTTTGGCAACCGGTTGAGTTAGATCAACCACTTGAGAATTATAATTTTTTATTCCCGCTTCCTTAAATCGTCGCTTTAGATTAGTGATGATAGAGGGACGAATATCTGAAACAGTGAGATCAATATTTTTAAAAACATCGACTGTTAGAATTGATTTGCCGCCACTTGCTGCACAGCAATCCCAAACTTTGATTTCGGATTTCAGACCTTGCCTGCCGGCAGGCAGGTTCCGGATTTCAGATTTTGCAATTTGCAGAAATTCTTGTATTCTTTGAGAAGAGTAATCCTGTATCACAACCTCTTTATTTATTTCAAGAACGTTTTCAATCTTTGTTGTATTGGGAAGCGCCAAGCAATTATCTGAACATTCTTTACATTCAATTTTATGTTCCTGTAATTTCTTTAGTACCTGTTGTTTCCTATCTGGTCTTGTTCTTAAAAACAAATCGGGTTGTATTAAATGAGAAGTTGCAAAAGCGGTTGCATCAATGTCTTTACTTAGTTCATCTTTACATGGAAAAATATGCTGCTGAGAAAATGAATAAGAGATAAGAGCAACTTTTTCATTTACAGGCAAAAGAGTTTTTTCATTCCATTCCTCTTTTAAATGTGCCAACAATTCATTTGGTTCTTCCGAACATAGAAACAATCCCGTTATTATTCTTTGGCGGATAATATTTTCGTCGAAGTTTAATAGCTCTCCCTTTAGGGAGCGGGGAGGGTTTTGGCCCATGCGATAATAGCAGTAACATAATTCTGTTATGTAATTCCTGTCCCTTGACCCAAATTTTTTGTGCAGCGAAAAATATTGTTTTAAAAAGTTATTTAAAGGAACGGCGCCATTATACTGTTGTATAAGAGAAGAGGCTATTGCCAGATAACTTTCAAATAATTTTTTCTTTGCCATCGCAAAGTAAAATTAAGAGTGAGAGGTTCAATCAAGAGAATTAAAGTTTCAGCATATCTGTGAAGTCCTTCCTTCTCCTTTAGGAGAGGTGTCCGCCTGGGCGGACGGATGAGGTGGGGTTTCACAACATTTCCATCGGGTCTTCTACAACGCGGAAATTTTCATTGAAAGTATCCATTAGCTCCACATCTTCTTTTGACAGGACAAAATCAAAGATGTCAAAATTTTCCTGTAACCGTTTTTTGTTAGATGATTTTGGAATGGTAGAAATGCCATGTTCAATATTCCACCGCAAAATAATTTGCGCAGGTGTTTTATTATATTTTTTGCAAAGCAGAAACAATCGTTTATCGTTAAATTTTTTACCTCTTGTTAATGGTGAATAGGATTGAAGCCGGATGTTGTGCTCTTTACAATATTGAAATTCATCTTTTAAATATAACCACGGAGTAAACTCTATTTGGTTCACCGCAGGAATAATTGCTGAATAGGTTTCCAGCTCTTTTAAAAATGGCACCAGGTAATTTGCAACACCTATTGCTCGTACACGGTTATCAATAAACAATTTCTCCAATGCTTTCCACGTATCTTTTCTTTTGTGCTTAATTGGCCAATGCACAAGATACAGGTCAATATAATCAATGTTTAAAATCCTCATGCTTGCATCAAATGCTTTTAGCGTTGGATCATAACCTTGCTGAGAATTAGGAACTTTAGTTGTTACAAATATTTCGCTCCGTGGTATTCCACTTTTTCTTACGGCATTGCCAATCTCTTTTTCATTATTATATAAAGTTGCGGTATCGAGTAACCTATACCCGATTTCCAAAGCGTTCAATACAGCTTGCTCTGCTTCTTTTCCATACATATCCCATGCACCCAAACCCAGTAACGGCATCGATATGCCGTTGTTAAGTGTTGTGTATGGTTGAGTTTTTATTCCCGCTTCCATAATCAGGTGTTTAATAAAATGTTCAATAACCAGTCGGTATCTGTCTGTCCTTCAGGCAGGCTTTCGTCAGATGACAAAAACTTCCGACCCGAAGCCTTCCTGTCTGCAGATAGATTGTCATTCCCACGCAGAAGGAATCTATACACATGTCAACTTATTAACCAAGACACATTCATTCATCATTCATCACTCATCATTCATCACTCATCATTCATCACTCATCTTTTTACCATCTGTCTAATCCCAATAATTTTTTTCCCAATGGAGAAAGCTTCGCTGTTCCGTATTTTGTTTTTTCCCAACCACGCGGATCGCCGGGAAAAGCATAACCTTCCGGTGCAACCCTGTCTCTCCATGACGTAATACGCCATTCACGCAATGGTTCGTTATCCTCCTCGGCAGGCATCATTGAAATATACTGTGCAATGCGCACTTTATTGCCCGACAAATTCGGCCGTATTCCATGTGGCTGCAAACTGTTAAAGATCAGCAGGTCACCTGCTTCCATTTTTACTTTTGTAAGAGTAAACCCCGTAGTGTCTGGTTTAAAATGATCGCGATCGGCAGGCTGCGTTAATTTCCACGTATCATACGTTCTGAATAATTCCGGAATACATTGAAAGCCGCCCATGTTTTCATCTGTCTGATCAACCAACGCAAGCACCCCCTGTACATTCACAGGCTTTGTTTCCGGATCATAATCCCAGTGGATGAAGCCCTTGTACTCATGACCGGGACGGATAGGAAAATTTAGATTCGCCCTGTCAATGGTCACCCATAATTTTTCCGTACCCCAGATATCAACGAATGCGTCATACACTTTTGAATACTGCCGGTTATCCCACAGGTACTGATGATTGTACACTTCTACCATACCCGTGTTGGTGAGTTCTTTCATTTTCATTTCTGCACGGGGAGGAGCGTACCACGTTTCCTGGTCATTCGGATCTTTTTCTTCAAACTCCCAAAGAAATTTTGCAAGCCTTTCTACATTTTCTTTTGGCACTGCACTTTTTATAACTACATAACCATTGTGGATCCAGAATTGCCAATCTTCCTCGCTTAATACACGCAACGGTTTGCCGTTACTACGGTCATTTAATTTTACTGTACTGCTTTTTGCAGTGGAAGGATTACCCGGAATATCTTTATGCGCATTATCAGGCATCATCGTAGGCGCCATTGTAGCTGCCATAGTTTGCTGTTCCATATAGCAATATTTATTTGATTTATAAATTAATAAAAAATGGACATTGTTTGTTACTGCGTTTGCAAAAGCCGGTCCCTGTTCTGTGCGCACATTTCTTTTCAGAAAAATTTTTACGGGCAATACCTTTTTCTGAAACAACTTTTGCAGTTAAAAAGTTTACCGGAATTTCTTTTTGATAAGTCGCAGGCATAATATTTATTGATTCCATACCGCTTATGTTTGTCGTTTTGATATGCCAAAAATACTTTTCCGCAAACCCGTATTTCTACACTTGCAATTACCAGTTTTTGTTCTGTATTGATATTTTTTACAAGGATAGAGGCGAGGAAGGATATTTATGAACAAATGAGAAGGAAATTTTTGGGACGGGCGATAGTGCTTATGGCATCGCCGCTTGTGTCACTCACTTCGAGGTTCGGAACTATTATGGACATAGCGAACATAGTGAAGCAATCCTGTAACCTTAGCTATCCGTAGTCAAAACTACAGATTATTTTTGCTCCTTAGTTTCCAGAGGCAACTATATACATATTCGACCACAAGCCTGCCTGTTCACTAGTCATTAGCGTTCTAATGTTGAAGTCACAGTAGTGCTGCAGCTTGATCTCCGAAGGAATCCTTTGGACAGGGGCGTGTGCCCCAAAGGGATTCCTTCGGAACACGGCGGTGTCGAAATCGACGAAGGAGATTCGCGAAGTCAACTAAAAAATCATTATGCGCTGAGCAATCCTCCGCCGTGCTTGACTTTTCTTTGTTTCTTTCTTTTGTGTTGAAGACAAAAGAAAGAAAGAGCATTTTTCAAGAAAAAAGTACAGAAAAATAATTTGTTACTTAAGAGCAAAAAGTAAAATATCCCGAAGAGATATTATAACGCTTCATTTTTAATATTTGCTTCGTGGGGGTCGAAATTGTATAGTCATCTCTGCAGACTAAGAACAGCGGTGGGGAGCTTTATTCAGCAAGCATTATTCAACAGCAGTATGATCAATTTCAATCAGAACCTATTCCGCTATCATTGTGATAGTTTCCTGAAGATAGTTTTATTGATAAAAACGTTTTTGTTGACATGCCGCAACGTCCTCGGCTAAACACAAGCTTTTAGAGAGATTGCAGAGAATGGAAAAGCGGCGTTTAAATAGCGCATGCATTAAGTATGAGCCGCCGCTAACAGCATTGCAGCATCACAGCAAGGATGGCCATGACGATAATAATCTGTTTCATAATTGATACTTGATTTGGTCATTTATTTATTTTAAAAACAAACTTCAGGAGCAAGATTATGCAATTAAAATAAGGAGGAATGACTGTTGTCAACAAACAGCGGATCATCGTAGACAAACAACAGGTGTACGTGAAAAGGTAAATTATTTCGGTTATAGACTATAACATACCGCAATGTCCTAGGCCTAACACAAAGCTTTTTGAGAGACATTGCGGCAAAGGAAAATAAACTTCAGGAGCAAGATTATGCAATTAAAATAAGGAGGAATGACTGTTGTCAACAAACAGCGGATCATCGTAGTTAGCTATCCGTAGTCTAAGACTACGGATTATTTATGCTCCTTAGTCTGGAGACTAAGGAGAGCTGGTGAGCCCGCCTACTCGATTAGCTGCAGACTTGTTTTTTTCATGTCGGTTTTAAAATTTAGAGAGTCTTTCTATGCCTTTACTAATTCCTGATTTAATCATTTGTCCGTAATCATTCTCGGGCAAATAATTTGAATACGACAATGCGGCATGATAATGTTTTTGTGCGTTGCCTATATCATTTAGGTCTTCGTAGCACTTTGCAATATTGAGATAAAGTGAAGGATAGTTGGCTCTCATACTATCATCATTAATTTTCAAAGCATATGTCAAGGCTGTTTCATCCCACTTTAATTTGTTTTTCACTGATTTTTGATGTCTTGCAACATAATGAGCCGCAGTAAATTTTTCAAAGTCATTTGTCGCTTTGTCCCATGCTCGTAAAAATAGCGTCTGTGCTTCATCGGGCTTTTGGTTTGCCTCCAATTCCATTCCTCTTGCGCAAAGCTGAATTATGTTATTGTTTGGGTCAAATTGCATAAGCTATTTTCATCATTGCTGTTTAGCTATCCATAGTCTTAGACTACGGATTATTTATGCTCCTTAGTCTGGAGACTAAGGAGAGCGGGGGGACATGAATTATCATTCTTTTTGAACAGTCGCCGTAAAGATTGCAGCTAACGCAAATATTACCGTAATTATCCGAATTATAAAAAATTAGTATCCCTTGCTTTTCAACATTTTTCTATTCTTTGTCTGCTGCGTTCGTGCTTCTGTCAGGCAATGTTATGTCGTTTTTTTATTTCGTCAATTACAAATTTGCCGAAAGTTTCACATCGCTTTTTCCCTCCGTTGTTCGAAGTGTTCCGCAGAGCCTGTCCCGAAATCGGGGCACTTCGAAAACTAAAAATAAAAGTCAGTCTGTGACTGCATTGCAACGAATAAAAGTTCACAAACAAACAACAGCTCAATAGCCATTCAAAAGTTTTGCATTTGCGGAATAAAGTTCAGAACGTACAAGTGAGTGACCTCGATGTGTCGGGGCAGGCTACAACGGAAGCTCAATAGTAGTAACTTAGTTGGGCTCATAAAATCGATCGACAATCGATGTCGTTTAGGTAATGAGATGCCTCTTTCATCGGCATAACAAAAACCTAACTCGAAGCTTGTCATTCCGACGCAGGAGGAATCTATAGGTATTTCAATTTCTTAACTAAAGAAATTTGAATAAACACCTCCGTTGTTCGAAGTGTTTTTAGCTATGTTTTTAGCTATCCGTAGTCTTAGACTACGGATTATTTATGCTCCTTAGTCTGGAGACTAAGGAGAGCGGGGAAATCGGGGGCACTTCGAAAACTAAAAATAAAAGCCAGTCTGTGACTGCATTGCAGGAATAAAAGTTCACAAACAAACAACAACACAATAGCCATTCAAAAGTTCGTATCAGCGGAATAAAGAACAAACTGTTCAAGTGTGTGACGCCACGAAGTTTCGGGGCAGGCGCAACAAAAGCTCAATAGTAGTAACTTAGTTGGGCTCATAAAATCGATCGACAATCGATGTCGTTTAGTTAATTAGATGCCTCTTTCATCGGCATGACAAAAACCTAACTCGAGGCATTGCAGGAATAAAAGTTCACAAACAAACAACAGCACAATAGCCATTCAAAAGTTCGTATCAGCGGAATAAAGAACAAACTGTTCAAGTGTGTGACGCCACGAAGTTTCGGGGCAGACGCAACAAAAGCTCAATAGTAGTAACTTAGGTAGGCTCATAAAATCGATCGACAATCAATGTTGTTTAGGTAATTAGATGCCTCTTTCATCGGCATGACAAAAATCTAACTCGAGGCTTGTCATTCCGACGCAGGAGGAATCTATATACATTCTTAATTAAACAACATTTGAATAAACAACAAACGAATTGAAGTGAAAGTAAAACTCGAAGAAATAAAACCTGATATTGACAGCTCATTTAAAATTTTACTTACACCCAATTTAAATGACCTGTTCTACTGGCATTTTCACCCGGAGTATGAGATCGTTTATGCAGAAGCAAGCAATGGTGTACGACATGTGGGCGATCATATTTCGAGATATGAAGGAAGTGACCTTGTGTTTATTGGTCCTAATATTCCTCACTTGAATTTTGATTATGGTGTGAAGACATCCTGTGAAATAGTAGTGGTACAAATGAGAGAAGATTTTTTGGGCAAAGATTTTTTTGCCATGCCTGAAATTAGCGAGATAAAAAATTTGTTTGAACGTGCCCGCACCGGCATTGCTTTTTACGGCAATACAAAAGAAGATGTGAGCGAAAAATTAAAAGAACTCTCTTCGCTGCCTCATTTTAAACAATTGGTAGAGCTACTCAATATTTTTCAATTGCTTGCAACAAGTAAAGAGTATGCAGATCTTCATGCGCGGCCAATTGCCAATGCGTCTTTACTAAAAGAGCAGCAGCGCATGCATAAGATCTATCATTTTATTGAAACACATTACCAGCAATCTGTTGATGTAAATGAAGTGGCCAAACTTACACACCTTACTACTGCTGC
>DATBFI010000432.1:0-11188 GCA_036558585.1 Chitinophagaceae bacterium | reverse complement strand
GCTACCAGAGTTGTAACAGGGCTTTTAGCCTGGCGGTAAGTGATGAAGAAAAACAAAGAATTAAGCAGCAATACAATTTGCCGGATAAATTTTTTCTCTATGTTGGTTCTATTATTGAAAGAAAAAATTTATTGACTGTTTGCAAAGCGATGGCGCGATCAAAAAATATATTGAATATACCTTTGATTGTGATTGGAGAGGGGAAAAAATATAAACGCCGCGTGAAAGAGTTTATCAGCAGGCATGCTCTTCAGTCGCAAATTATTTTTTTATCAGAAATCGAATCACTGCAATCATTAAAATCATTCCAATCATCTTTTGATTTTCCTGCTATTTACCAGCAAGCTTTATGTATGATCTACCCATCTGTCTTTGAAGGTTTTGGTATTCCTGTCCTGGAAGCATTGTGGAGTAAAATTCCTGTTATTACAAGCAATATTTCTTCTTTACCTGAAGCGGGCGGAGACGGTGCACTGTATATAGATCCCCTGGATGAAGAACAAATAGCTGATGCAATGCTGAAGATTTACAATAATACGGAACTTAGAGAGAAGCTTATTGATAAAGGCTGGCAATATGCCCGGAATTTTACCCCTGAAAAAACTGCTGCCTGCGTGATGGATGTCTATAAAAGCATTTTTTAAATTCTTCGGGGGGAGGGGCGTTATAATTTTTCGTTTTATGAATTTTGAGATAGATATTGAGCAGTGTTTGAAAGTATTAAAGCAAGGTGGGACAATTCTTTATCCCACCGACACTATTTGGGGCATTGGTTGTGACGCAACAAATAGTTTTGCAGCAGGAAAGATCATTGCATTAAAAAAACGTCCCTCCGAAAAAAGTTTTGTGGTGCTGGTTGCTTCGGAACGAGATGTGTTGCGATATGTGGCAGCGCCTGATCTTAGTGTTTTTGATTATCTTGAAAAAACAGAAAAACCTACCACAGTTATTTATGAACATGCACTCGGGCTTGCCGGCAATGTAATTGCTGACAATGGTTCAGTAGCTATGCGAATTTGCCGGGACGAATTTTGTAAGCATCTTATTAAGAGATTCAGAAAGCCGATTGTAAGTACCTCTGCAAACTTAAGTGGCGAGCCTTCACCGGCTTCTTTCAAAGAGATCAATGAAGCGATTATTGATAATGTAGATTATGTTGTACAATACAGGCAGCATGAGCTTTTAAAAGCTGTTCCCTCTTCAATTATAAAATGGGTAAATGGGAGAGTGGAAGTATTAAGAAGTTGAGAATTGTTGAATGATTGATTGGTCGCTTAAACTAAATGACATTCATTTATATTTCATCATAGGACGTTCCCACTTACTTGTTTATTCTTCACTATCATCGTCATTATTACTTATTTCCTTTTTCTTAATTTCAGGTGCTTCTGTAAACAGATCAGATTTTGTTTTTGGCCGAAGTTCATCAAGCCACTTAAATCCGCGAAGCCTGAGCTCTTCATGATTTACCTGGCGCATGGGATAAGTGGTTCCAACAAGATTGCTGCGAAATACTACACGCTGCGGCTTCCTTTCGGAGAAATACATATCAATAATATCGGCAGTTGCCTTGTTTACTCCAATAAATTTATTTTCATCATCCTGTGCATAATAAACACTTTCCGAATTGCCTTTGGCACGCATAAATTCAATATTGCCGTCTTTAAAGTAGCCGTTTATAGTTCGGCCCTTTACCTGGTTGTAGTATTCAGAACCGACTTTATTTATTGTCATTGCATTTTCAAAAGCATACATTCTTTTTGGCTTTTTATTTTGTGTGTACAGGTAAATGGTATCTCCTGTTATCTGGCTGTCACGTGACCACACGATCGGGTCTCTGAATAAACGGAACACTGAATCTTCTCCTGAATAGAACAGGCTATCGCCTACTGCCTGAAGCGAATCAGAGAAGATACGAACATGATAATATGCTTCAAAATAGCGATCAGTGCTGTCACTACCCGTTGATTGTACCGTATCCTTTACCGTAAGGACCGTGTCCTCAGTTGAAATCACTGTGTCTCTTTGCGCATGAGTTACGGTTATTTGTGTTTGGGTTGTATCGGCAGACGTTGTATCTATTTGTATGTGTGTTGAATCTTTTGGTTGCAAACTTTCATTCGTGACCAATTCAATAACATCGGGAACACTTCTCGATTTTCGTAAGTCGGAAAGTCTTGCAGAATATAAAGTATCTGCTGCTATAAAAATTGAATCCTCCTCCTGTTTAATGATCATCACAGGTTTTTCGGTAGCAATAAACGAACTGTTATTGCTGTTGCTGTTCATGTGATTCGCGAGGATCGTTATTTTCTGTGCAGTATCTACATAGATCACATTTCCTTTTGCCTCACCAAAGCCGGTGGAATCTTTTGCAACTTCGTCTGCTATAAGCGATGTACTGTGGTCCCATATTTGTGGCCGCTTGCCGAAGTATGATTTTTTACTTTTGGTATCATAATATCCATTTGATGTATAAATTTTTCTTCTGCCACTGTCACTGCTTATTTCAGTAGGAACTAAAAATGTTGCAACTCCGGAATACGTGTTATACAATAGTGTATCCGTTTTTATGGTATATTCCGAGTCTATAAGCAAAACATCTTTTTTAAAATATACATCTCTCGTATTTTCATAATAAAGGCCTTCTTTGCTTGTGAGTACAGTTGTACCATTCACTACTTTTCCACTGTCTATATAATTACCTATTTTGGTTTGCATATCATAATCCAGGTGCGAGGTTGTTAATACTCCTTTTCCATCGGTGAGTTTTACATTGTTTAAAAGTGTTGCTTTTTTTTCCTGCCCGAGGTATTTCAGGTAATCAGAATATATCTGCAGGCTGTCATTATCATTTATATGCACATGCCCAAATGACTCAAGCACATTTGTTGTTGTATTAATTGAGGCACTGTCACAATAAAAATAAGTTCGTTCCTGTTGCACTGCAACATTCCCTACCAACAGTTGAAATTTATTTAAAGAATCGACCTCTTTAAAACCAATTCGATCGGAGTGTATAATTTGGATTTGTTTACGCGCTGCTGTATCATTTACCGGTCGTTGCGCATCAGCGTAAACGTATGCAAACAGGAAGAAAAACAGGCATAAAAGCCTTTTCAAAAATTGAAGTTTGCTCATTATTTAGACGGTGATGTAGTACTATCTTTCAAAGGTGCGTTAAGATAATTGCCTTTATCCTTTTTGCCAAAGACCGATAAATTAACATAACGCTTCGGATGTACACGAAGATCATCTATTAGGGTGTTCAGGCTACGAACTGTATTATTAATATTGTTGTAAAGTTCTTTACTGTTGACCAAAGCGCCAAGTGATCCGTTTGTAGAATTCACTTTAGCCATAACATTATCGAGTTTATCTATAGAACTTTTCAGGCTGTTAATTGCTCCGTCAATATCGGCCCTTGATAACCGTTCTGTTGTTTTTTCAATATTGCTCATGGTATTGCTAAGCCGTTGATTATTCGCAGAAAGGTTTGCGGTAAAGCTATCTACGTTATTAAGCGACCTGGCGAGCGCACCCGATTGCTGATTTAACATTTTCTGGAGGGATACTGATGAGACCATAATACTTTCAGTAGCCCTGTTCATATTGGCAATAACATTTTGTAAATTGTTTTTTGTTGTGGGATCAAGGACAGAATTGAAATTCCGTAAAACGGTATCAAGCGAAGAAAGTGTGGCCTGCAGTTGGTCAGCCACCGGCGCTAATTTTGTTGACAGATCACCAAAAAAACCTCCGGCATTTCTTGTTTTGATGGTATCCTCCATTTGAAGATATCTTGTGCTGTTACCCTGCGTAATAACAATGCTGGGTGCGCCAAGAGGCGATGCCTCAATTTCTGCAATTGAATTATCCGGAATTTTGTATGTGCCATTTAGTTTAATGGTAACCACAAGGCTGCTAACGTTACTGTCGGCTGCCCGGATATCATAAACACTTCCTATCTGGTAACCATTTAAATAAACAGGGTTGGATGACATTAGTTTTTTGGTGTCGGAATATTTGGCATACATGAAGTTTCCTGTTCTGAAAAGAGTACGTCCCTTTAAAAAATTAAAGCCAAGTATTAAGAAAACTACTGCTACTGCTGTTAATGCGCCAATTTTTGTTTCGTTGGATATTTTCACTTCAATCAGTTTTGTTGATCAATATTGCCTGGTCACACAAAAAATTTCTAAATTATAAAATTATCTGTCACAAATTAAGAGAAGCAAAACTAACTGATTATGGCTTAAAAAAGATTTAGGAAATAATTAGTGCTGGCCTGAAATGGTAAGATACGAAAAGACTCTCGTCACATATATCACGTTCCACGTGAAGCTTCAAGATTTTAAACAGGCCTTTACTAATTTGAAGTTTGCAGGCTGTCGAGCGTAGAAGGATGTTCAAGTGTATACCTGTATCTTACCAATGCTTTTGTGATTACTTCTGCAGTTTCCTGCTGACCCTTTTCACTGTTAAGATAATCTTCCTCTTCAGGATTAGAGAGATAACCGGCTTCTACAAGAACACTGGGCATTGCTGTTGCCTGTAAAACCCAGATGCCCACTTGTCTTTGCAGCGCATCGCGAACAGAGCGTCCGATATTTGCAAATTCATTTTCAATAGTTAAAGCAAGCGTGGCACTGCGTTGAAAATACTGTTGTGTTTTCAGTGTATAAAGAATTCTTTTTTCGGGAGAATCGGGGTCAAAATCACCAACTTGTTTGAGCAATGAGCTATCAATATAGAGCGATTCATTTTCACGCATCGCCAGTTCTTTATCATCATTTTTATGAACAGCCCATATATAAGTTGAGGCGCCCTTTGCGAGATTCGGTGTGGACCAGTATCTGTATTGAGGAACTTTTCTTGTATGTTTTTTTCTGCTTTTGCCTTTGCCGGTATAATAGGTTTGTGTTTTGTAGCCTATAAATTCTCTGTGACGAATAGGCGAAGCATAATCACAATGAATAGAAACAAAAAGATCACCACCGGCTGCATTGGCCTTGCTTGCTTTTACCGGGGGTGCATCAAAAACATCCGTGGTTCTTGTCATCACTATATTTACATCGGGCATTGCTTCCTGTAATGTCTTTTGTAATTTCAAAGCAATAGCAAGCGTAATATCTTTTTCATTGGAGTATTTGCCACTGGCGCCATCATCCTTGCCGCCATGACCTGCATCAATGACAATAGTTCTTAAAGCAGGTTTGGTGAATGAACTGCTTTGAACCGTTTTAAACGAAGTAAATACTGATATACCACTGGTTAGGGTTATAAAAAAAATTACTTTTTTAAACATAGTTTACAAGTCATTAAGCTTATTCTTCACAAATCGTTTATGCATTAAGCCCTACATTTGTTTGGCACTTATGTGGAAACGTTACAAAACTAATATAAATTATATTTCAGCCGCACTAACTGTTCTTGTGCTTTCTATTATAACATCTCATATACAAGCTAAGGATAAGAATTTTTCACCATTTTTTAATTTATTTATAATCCATAATGATACTGTTCCGGTTCAAAAAAGAGATACTGTGCCGCTGGTCAAACAACCAACATCCCCGGACACTACAAACGAAAACGAAACAGATACTACTATCACCGGTAACGATACTGCAAGAACAGGAACGCTGGATACGCTTGATTTTTCGAAGGACTCAATAGATGCACCTATTGATTACAAAGCAGATGATTCAGGAGTCCTTATCATACCTTCCAAGCAAATGATGTTATATGGTAAAGGGAATGCAAAATATGAGGACATCAATCTTGATGCAAACACAATTATATATGATCAGCAAACGCAAGTTATAAAAGCATACGGTGGAACAGATACTTCAAAAGGTGTTTTGAATAAACCTGAATTAACTCAGGGCGATACCAAATCTATAAGTGATACTATCTTCTTTAACATGAAAACGCAGAAGGGATTAACTAAAAACACGTTTTATAACGAGCAGGAAATATATGTTAATGCCGTGCGATTTAAAAAAGTAGATAAGGATGTTGGCTATGGCTACAAAACAACTTTCACAACATGTAACCTGGATACTCCTCACTTTGCTTTTATCGCTAAAAAAATAAAGATCATTAACAACAAGATTGCTGTGTCCGGTCCTGCTTATCCTGAGTTTGAGGGAGTGCCGATACCGGTTGCGATACCATTTGGAATTTTCCCGCTCAGCAGGGGAAGGCATTCCGGGATACTGCCGCCGCAATTTGCACAAAGCGATGATTTTGGATTGGGTCTCGAGAATATGGGTTATTACAAAGTTCTTAATGATAATTGGGATGTAACAGTAAGAGGTAATCTTTACAGCTATGGCGGATGGAGTATGAATATATCACCTGAATACTATAAGCGCTATAAATACCGTGGTAACCTTACACTGTCTTTACAGAAAACAAAAATTTTAAACAGTGATGCTTATGCAAAGGAAGAGTTTACTGTTTCAAATGGATTTTTTATAACATGGAATCACAGCACTGATCCTAAGGCAAGACCCGGAACAACGTTTACTGCAAGTGTAAGAGCAGGCAGTACAAAATATAACCAGTATGTCACTAATAATGCCTACACAAATTTTCAAAACCAGCTTAGCTCATCTGTTACATGGAGCAAAACATGGGACCAGGGGAAATATAATTTAAGCGTTGCCGGTAATCACGATCAGAATAATAATCTAAGGCTTGTTAATATTCGCATACCTACCGTTAATTTCAGCGCCTCTACAATTTATCCGTTTCAGCGAAAAGAATTTGCGGGCACACCAAAGTGGTATGAAAAATTAGGAATTTCTTATAACGGAACATTATTAAACCAGTTCTCCTTCTATGACTCCGCATTTAACTTTCAACAATTGCTTGATACTGCCCAATGGGGTGTAGAACACGATGTGCCGATAACTGTATCATTGCCACCCCTGGGGCCATTGATTATTGGGCCAAGTATTTCTTATGGAGAGCGGTGGTATGGTCAGCAGATTATTAAAACATGGGATCCCAAAAACGATACACTTCTTACCAATATCAAAAAAGGTTTTTACATAGCAAGAGAAGTAAGCTTTGGATTTTCTGTTAACACGAGGATTTTTGGAACTTTAAATTTTCCCAGGTCCAAAGGTATAACCGCAATAAGACATGAAGTAAAACCATTTATTTCCTTAAGCTATAAGCCAGATCTCGTAAGCCAGTATTACAGGGATGTGCAGGTTGATACGCTGGGTAATACAACAAGATATTCCGTGCTTGAGGGCGGTGTAATAGGTTCTTTTAGTGAGGGCAAATTTGGTGGTATAAATTTCGGCATTGATAATTTGCTTGAGATGAAAGTGAAAAATAAAAAGGACACTTCAGAAGGTGGCACAAAAAAAGTAAAACTGATAGATGGTTTGGGCATAACAAGCGGTTATAATTTTATTGCGGATAGTTTCCAGGTAAGTCCCATAAGTATAAATTTCCGTAGTACATTGTTTGAAAAGGTAAACATTACAGGCAGTGCTTCCATTGATCCTTATGACGTGGATACATTTGGACGCCGTGTAGATAAACTATTGTGGAAAGAGGGTAAGATCGGCAGATTTACAAATGGGAGTCTCGCCATTTCTACATCACTTAAGAGTAAATCAAAGGATGGTAAAACAGAGGAGGAAAGAATTCCTTCTGATGAAACATTAACTCCTGATGAACAATTGCAACAGTTAAATTATATTCGTTCAAACCCTGCAGACTTCGTAGATTTCAATATTCCATGGAATGTACAACTTTCTTTTTCATTAAATTTTTCCCGAATGCTTTCCTCAAACTTTCGGGATTATATAACACAAATCAACAGCAACCTTAACGTTAATGGAGATTTTAGCTTAACACCAAAGTGGAAGATCGGAGGAAGCACTTATTTTGATTTTAAAACCGCGAAGCTTCAAACCCTTACAATGTTCATTACCCGTGAAATGCACTGCTGGCAATTGGCTATTAATGTTACGCCTGTTGGTTTATACCGCTCATTTAACATTACTATTAATCCTAAATCTGGTCTACTGCGGGACTTAAGGATCAACAGGTCGAGATTCTTTTACAACCAGTAAATAAACCAGGTTTCAAATTTTCATTTTAATAGTTTATAGTCAAATAAAATTAATTCATCATTAAAATATTTACACTGCGCTGTAAAATGTTGAATGCAATTTCAGCCATCAGGTTCTCTTTATCAAGGGTTGGATTCACTTCCGTTATTTCGAAGCAGCATATTTTACGATTCTGCATAAACTTGCTGATAAGGTCCTCTGCTTCTCTTTCTTTTAAACCATTGCTTACTGGTGTGCCTGTGCCTCTTGAAATAGAAGAATCGAGACTGTCCACATCAAAGCTCACGTAGAGATCTGTGCAATCGCTTAAATAACGGATCACTGAACGTACAATATTTTCAGGGCCTTTCCGCCGCACTTCATTGGTCGTAATTACTTTCATGCTATACTTTTCGATAAGATGTTTCTCTTCTTTTTCATAATCACGCAATGAAATAAATACGACATCCTCCGGCAAAACTTTTGGAGCGACCTTACCGATATTTTTCAAATAACTCCATTGTTTTTTTGTCTCCTCTTCTATATCATGCACTGCACATTCTTCATTGTCTTCATTAAGTGCAATAGCGAGGGGCATGCCATGCATGTTGCCCGAGGGTGTTGTATACGGTGTATGCAGATCTGCATGAGCATCTATCCATATAACACCTAACTTACTTTTTGGCCTTGCCATTTTTATGCCTGTAATGGTAGCGCCTGCATTGCTGTGATCACCACTGATAATAACAGGAAAAAAATGGCTTTTGATGGTTTCGCTTACCGATTTTGATACTTTCTCATACATTGTTGTAACACCTTTGATCCTTTTGGCATAAGGCGAATCAATAGGTTCATATAAAATCCTGTTATCAGATGAAATTTTTTCCGAGGGAAAGTGTATAAAAAAACTGCTCATAAAATCGAGTGCGGCAATTTTTATTGCTTCTATCCCTAAACTTGCACCGCGTGTGCCTGCGCCTATTTCTGATGCTACTTCTATCAGCTTAATATTTTTCATTGTGAGTTGTGAGTGATGATTGGTCAGGTGTGAACAGTGAATGGTGAATGTAGCAAGCACACTTAATCAGGAATATAAAAATTAACCGGCAATAATAACAGGGCAAATGAAATACATGGCAAATATTTGAAGCGGGTGCACTTCATAGTAAATATCATTAAAGACAAAACTACAATTTTCCGTCTAAAGGATTAATGCCCTTTAGAGAGCCAAACGCGGCTACAGGTTTAAAACGAATAAACATTTCCTCACTATACCAGTTCTCTTGCCTTGTCTTTTGTATCACTTCTATATGCTCATGCATTTGATAGGCAAATGCTTTCATATGTTCTTTGCTTCGCCAAACACTAAAGGTCCCTTGTTTTATCCAGGGCAGTTCACCTATGCCGGCCGACAAAATAAGTCCCTTTGCACCGGGAGTTTTTGAAGCAATGCTATCCACATATTGCCAAAAGTTCCGAAGTCTTTTCAAACGAATTGTTGCTCTTGTCAGTACGGCGATCAATCCATCGTATTCCGTTTCCTTAGGAATGTCACCAAAAATTTTTTTACCATCCCAGCAGCCATATCCTTCTATTGGTTTAAGAATAATCGTATAAGTTTCGCATTTAAAAAAGTGCCACCACCGCGTTATGAAAGAACCATAGATCAGTTGACAGTTTGCCGGTGGCAGTAAGCAGTTGGCAGTGTCTTGTCTTTTAACTGATGATTTGGAACGGGCAACCGGTAACTGGTAACTTGTAACTGCAGACTGCCAACTGCCAACAACTAACACTGCATACTGTCTCCAGTCAGGGTGTATATCAAACGTTCCATTTTTTCCGCAGCCCAGTAACTTCCAAAAAGTAATTTTCTTGTTGAACAAAAGGGGCAAACGAAATAATGCCATCGATAAAAGTCCTGCAAGACCTCTGTATTTTGGATACCTCACTATCGTTAGAACACAATACAAATCAAAAAAATTGATCTTTAAAATACTGTTTGCTATATCTTAGACGGGATGTAAATAAAATGTCCACAATATAAATATCGCAAGCTACAAGCAAAACTTAGAACCTTAGAATACAGGATTCAAAACATAAAATATAAAGCTTAGCCATGAACAAATTGATCACAACTATTTTCCTTATTATGTTTTTCAGTACTCAGGTAAAAGCGCAACAAGTAATTTCCTTATATGATGGTGAAATACCTAATGCCAAACCTTGCAACGAAATTGATCACGAATTCACAGATACATCGTGGAATAAGAATGGAATATTAATTGTTGATAAAATCTCTAAGCCAACACTAACTATTTATGAGGCTCCGAAAGATAAAAGAAACGGTGTAGCAGTAGTTATTTGCCCGGGTGGTGGTTATGCCATTCTTGCTGCAGGCCATGAAGGTGCTGATGTTGCAAAAGAGTTTAATAAGGTTGGTGTTACTGCATTCGTGTTGCGGTACAGGCTGCCAAAAGATGAGTGCATGACGAATAAATCTTTTGTTCCGCTAATGGATGCGCAGCAAGCACTCTATATTGTTCGAAAAAATGCAAAAGAATATGGTATTGATCCAAACAGGGTAGGCATTATGGGATTCTCTGCCGGAGGGCATTTAGCATCCACAGCCGGCACCCATTTTAATCAGCCGGTGCGCAAAGAACTTGCCGGTGCAAACCTTCGTCCTGATTTTATGTTACTCATTTATCCTGTAATAAGTTTTAATGACAGTATTGCTCATATCGGTTCAAGAGATAATTTAATTGGTAAAAATCCCGATGAAAATTTAGTGCATTTATTCTCCAATGAAGAGCAAATTACAGTGCAAACTTCGCCAACATTCCTGGTTCATGCGTCCGATGATGATGGCGTGAATCCTGAGAACAGTATCGTGTTTTATCAAATGCTGTTAAAACATAAAGTGCCTGCAGAACTTCATTTGTATGAACACGGAGGGCATGGCTTTGGATTAAATAATCCAACAACCAAAGAAAACTGGTTTCAAACATGCATCAATTGGATGAGGACAAACAAATTAATACCTTGATCATAAGTTCACAATGAATTGTCAACGGCCTAAACAGGTATAAAATTTTAAAAAAATCTTCAGA
>DATBFI010000431.1:0-4988 GCA_036558585.1 Chitinophagaceae bacterium | reverse complement strand
ATGTTTCGCTCTCTTCAGGTTTCGAAACAATTTCAGTAGTAATAATATACTCTATATTTCTCCAGTTATCTTTATGTAATGAGTAAAATAAAGACGGCATTCTTCTGCAGCAATTGTGGCTATGAAAGCACAAAGTGGTTGGGCAAGTGTCCTTCATGTAATCAATGGAATACATTTATTGAAGAAGTAATTGACAAAGGAATAAACAAAAATGAGAACTCATGGAAAAATTACCACGTTGATAAGAAAGCACCCGTCACTGTCGCATTACAAGATGTAGCGAGCAAAAAAGAAAAAAGAATACTCACCGTTGATGTGGAATTAAATCGTGTATTAGGTGGTGGTATCGTATATGGAAGTATTACTCTTGTTGCCGGAGAGCCCGGTATAGGCAAAAGCACTTTGCTTTTACAAGATGCGCTTGAATTAAAGGATATTGTAACATTATATATTAGCGGTGAAGAAAGCGAACAGCAAATTAAATTGCGTGCGGACCGCTTAAAAATTCAAAATGAAAATTTTTACCTGCTTACAGAAACATCTACCCACATCATCTTCCAGGAAATTAAAAAATTAAAACCCGAGTTGGTAATTGTTGATTCAGTACAAACTTTACAGTCAGACCTTATTGAATCCGCGCCCGGCAGCATTTCGCAAATACGTGAATGTGCTGCAGCTTTTCAGCGCTTTGCAAAAGAAACTGATACGCCTGTTTTTTTAATCGGTCATATAATTAAAGATGGAACAATCGCAGGTCCAAAGCTCTTAGAACATATGGTTGATACGGTACTTCAGTTTGAAGGTGATCGTCATTATGCATATCGAATTCTCCGCACTTTAAAAAATCGTTTTGGAAGTACATCGGAATTAGGTATTTATGAAATGACAAGCGAGGGTATGCATGCGGTTTTAAACCCATCAGAAATTTTAATAAATCAGAAAGAAGATCAACTTAGTGGTAGTGCCGTTGCGGCAAGTATGGAGGGTCTGCGGCCCTTGCTTATTGAAGTACAGGCACTCGTCACGCAAAGTGTTTATGGCACACCTCAGCGAACAGTCACAGGTTTTGATTTGCGAAGATTACAACTTTTACTTGCAGTGTTGGAGAAACGCGGTGGTTTTCATTTTGGTGTAAAGGATGTTTTTGTAAATATTGCAGGTGGCTTAAAAGTAGAAGATCCGTCTATTGATCTCGCAGTTATCTGCGCACTGCTTTCATCTTATGAAGATGTTCCACTTCCTCAGCATATTTGTTTTGCGGGAGAAGTGGGATTAAATGGAGAAATAAGAGCCGTAAATCGTATTGAGCAAAGAATAGCCGAGGCGGAAAAATTAGGTTTTGAAAAAATTGTTGTTTCAAAATTCAACAAAAAAGTATTTAACAAAAATCAATTTAAAATACAAATAGTGGCATTTGGGCGCGTTGATGAAATATATCGTTATTTATTTTAAAGTTGCAATAATCAAATAGATTTAATAATTTAAAGCATGATCAAAACCCTAAACTCACACCTGGATCATTTTGCGCATCTTTTCTTTCCCCATGTTTGTGAAGGCTGTGGCAGTGATATAATAGAAAACGGATCATTGCTTTGCGCAGAATGTCTATCAAACTTGCCTGAAACAAATTTTATGGGAGAACCCAATAATCCTGTTGAAAAAATTTTTTACGGTCGTATGCAAATAGAAGCCGCAGGGAGCGCCTTTTATTTTACAAAACATTCATTGCTTCAGCGCCTTATCGTTGGACTAAAATATCACGGTAATAAAGACACAGGTTTCTATCTTGGCAAATTGCTTGGTTATCGATTAGCACAAATAAACAGGTTCAATAGTGTTGATGCAATTATTCCCCTGCCACTTAATCCACGAAAAGAAAGAAAGAGAGGATACAATCAGGCGGCAATAATAGCGGAGGGCATAGCCACGGTGTGGAAGAAACAAGTTCAAAAAAACAGTATACAGCGATTGGTGTTTACAGAAACCCAAACTCACAAAAACCGTATCGCCCGATGGCAGACTATGGAAGGTGTTTTTGAGACCGTTGATAAAAGATCATTAACAAACAAACATCTTTTATTGGTTGATGATATTGTTACAACAGGTGCTACGCTTGAAGCTTGTGGTGAAAAGTTATTAGAAGTGCCGGGAACAAAACTAAGCATTGTGACAGTGGCTTATACTATCTAGAATAATTTATTTAAAACTCTATTGCAGGAATACAAATTTGTTCTGTTTTAAAAAATGGCTGTTTCATTGCTCAACAAAATCAGAATGCAGAAGTGATACAACAGAAGTAGAATAGCAGTAGCATGTTAAATACAATCTAAACCGATATTGAATGCTAAATTAAAATCCTTTCAATTCCCTGAAATGGCCGTTAAGCTGAATCTTGTCTTTCAATGCTTCTACGCCTGCCACCATGGGAAGTATTTTTTGGAGATGCCTTTTCAGGTACTCCAGCCGCTGATCTTCACGAAGTAAACCAAGCAGCTCGTATTCTTCTTCAATGGTTAACCCGGCATGATGCGCAATATCATAACTAGACAATTGTTCATCAGCTTTATTGAATTCCTTATTTACTTTAAGCAGGCGATGCAACTCCCGGATAGCTGTTATTACCTGGCGGACCATATTTACCTTGCAGTATGTTTCATTAGGCGGGTAATTTACAATAGCGCCACTGTAAAGCTTATCAGGAATTTGTTTTACCACCTCAAGTATTCTAAAAACACTTACACCTTCGGCCCGCATATCCATACGTCCATCATCATATACTTCTACTATCTCGGTTATTTTAACAAGCGTTCCCATCTCAGCAATGCGATCATTAATTACGGAAGGAATACCAAAAGCTTTTTTGGCGGTGTGACATTCATTGATCAATTGCTTATAGCGCTCTTCGAATATGTGAAGATTAAGTTGTTCGCCAGGAAACACAACGATGCTTAACGGAAATATAGGAATAAAATTTGTCATTGTTGCGACTTCAGCGTTTATGCATGTTATACAGAAGATTATATTTTAGCCAGGTATAATGTGCATTCATTTTTGCAATTTCAAAACCTGCATATCCATCAAGAAAACCAAGTTTAAAAATGTACCCCGACAAAAAATTAACTGTGGGCGAAAAAAACCTTTTAAAAAAACTTGCTCTTTTACCCTGTTCATAAAAATTACGTGCCTGCAACCCTGCATACTGTTCCAGTTTTACACGAAATTCCTGTAAACTTTTTATGGTGTAATGTTCAAGATAACCCGGCAATAGTTTTTTTTCAGTGCCTTCTGCAGTAAGGCTTTCATGAACCATTGCATTGTCCCAATGAGCAAAGTTTTTATTGTAGAGCCGGTATGTAGTGTCGTTACCCCACTCACCATATCGTAACATTTTTTTACCATAATAATTTCTCCTCCTGCATCCATAAATTATTTGCTGTTGAGGGTTATCAATTTCTTTAATTGCATTAGAAAGTGTTTTGGAAATACGTTCATCGGCATCCAATGCAAATACCCAATCGCATCTTGCATGATCAGCGCCGGTATTACGCGAATTTCCATATCCCTGCCACTTAACAAGATGCACAGAGGCATTGGCTTTAAGTGCAATTTCCTGTGTGCCATCATTACTGCCTGAATCAACAACAATTATATCATCGCTAATAAGACCAGCGCTTTCAATACAAGGAGCAATATTGTTGGCTTCATTTTTTGCTATAATAACAACCGATACAAGCATTTGCCTTAAAAAATTATTCTATTCTGCAATATTCCTTTGAATAAAATATAAACACAAATTTATACTGATGTAAAACGAATGTAATGGATTGTTTTGGTACTTATTGCTACTGGCGATCCAAGATTTTTGTACTTGAGTAATTACTTATTGCAGTAAATTTCTTTTTAAACAAATCTCTTTAAAGAATTGATAGCCTACATTTATAATCAAAATTTTATTTATTTATTGGTATGATTTCTTTAGAAAAGTTGCAAAAAGGTGATCCAAAAATGTTAGCACGTGTTATTTCTTTAATCGAAAATGACGTGGCTGATTACTATAATATATTAATGCAGTTGCCATCGTCTGAGATTAAAATTACAGGTATTACAGGTTCGCCTGGCGCAGGAAAGAGCACACTGGTTGATTCTTTGATCGGAGAGCTTGTTGCACAAAATAAAAAAGTAGGGGTATTATGTGTTGATCCTTCTTCGCCATTTAACCTGGGAGCATTATTGGGAGACCGAATAAGAATGAGTGACTGGTATAATTATCCCGGAGTTTTTATTCGTTCACTTGCCACACGTGGAAACCTGGGAGGCTTGCACCCTAAAATTATAGAAATTACCGATGTAATGAAAGCCGCATCATTTGATCACATTATTATAGAAACAGTAGGTGTGGGTCAAAGCGAAGTGGAAATTGCCGGGTTAGCTGATACCACGGTTGTTGTGGTTGTACCAGAAAGTGGTGATGAAGTACAAACAATGAAAGCAGGATTAATGGAGATTGCTGACATATTCGTTGTAAATAAGGCTGACAGGCCGGGCGCCGATGAGTTTATAAAAAACCTTCAACTGATGCTGGCACCCGCGTTTCATCGTATCACGCATCCTATTCCTTTATTAAAAACAATTGCCTCGCAAAAGAAGGGAATAAGTGAATTAGCGAATGCAATTTTTTTACATCAACGCGATTTACATAAATCAGAAAAAAAATATTGGTTACTCGCAGAAAGGGCATACCACTTAATAAAAGAAAAACGAATGCGTGATGTACGAAAAGAAGAGCTCAAAAAACAAATTGAAGAACAACGATCCCCGGATTTTAATTTGTATCGCTTTGTAAAAAATTATTAACAGCCGTTATTTATTCACTGCTGACAACAACATTTCTGATAAAACTTTCATCAAGCGATATAAATGTTTCGGTTCTTTCAATGCCTTTTATTTTTTGCAGCTCATCATGAAGTACAAAACGCAATTGCTGGATA
>DATBFI010000430.1:0-8088 GCA_036558585.1 Chitinophagaceae bacterium | reverse complement strand
GCCTGCGTGAAAGACAGTGGCATGAAAAAAACAACCGTATTTACTCCGGTTTTTAAAACTTCCAATGAAGTAAGAACTGCTATTAAAAGTGATATTGCGGAAAATATCTCACATCCCGGGAAGATTTATGTGCTTGGGAATTACATTTTTATGAATGAGATTGGAAAGGGTGTTCATATCATTGATAACTCTAATCCTGCATCGCCTGTAAATAAAGCATTCATCCATATACCCGGGAATGAAGATATAGCTGTAAAAGGAAATACCTTATACGCTGATTGCTTTACCGATCTGATGGTGATCGATATAAGTAATCCTTCAAATGTTTCATTAAAAACTTATGTCCCAAACATGTTTCCTGACAGGCAATGGGTTTTTGGTTATATGGTTGATACGAATACAGTAATCACCAACTGGATCGCACACGATACGATAATGGACATAAATGTTACAGAAGGAGCGGGTATCTGGAGAAATGGAAATTTTTATAGCGGCATTTATATGATGGTTGATGACGTATTTTTTGCAGCAGCTCAATTTGACGGTTCAAAAAATAATGGCACTCATTCACCTGTTGGTGTTGGAGGCTCCATGGCAAGATTTGCTATATTGAATGATCATCTGTACACTGTAACGACTGCTCAATTAAATGTGCTGAATATTACCAATAGTGTTGCGCCGCAATGGAATAAAAAAATTGACTTAAATAGTTTTATAGAGACAATTTATCCCTTTAAAAACAAATTATTTATTGGTGCCCAAACGGGTATGTTGATTTATGATGTAAGTAATCCGGAATCTCCTGTCCAGGAAGGAATTTTTGAGCATGTGCGCAGTTGTGATCCGGTAATTGCAGATGATGATTATGCATATGTCACCTTGCATGCAGGTTCTTCGTGTGGAGAAAATTTAAACCGTCTTGAAGTACTCGATATAAAAGATCTTGCACAACCCCAACTTATCAGGGCATATGACCTTGTCAACCCCCAGGGCTTAAGTAAGGATGGAAATATTTTATTTATCTGTGATGGTGATGACGGACTAAAAATCTTTGATGCAACAGATGTACTCAATGTGCAACAATTAGCGAGAATTGAGTTGGCTGAAACTTTTGATGTGATATGTTACAACAAAATCGCAATTGTATCGGCAAAGGATGGATTGTATCAATATGACTATTCAAAAATTACCAGCGTAAAGCTATTGAGTAAAATTGCTATCACGCAACAGTAAATACACTAACATGAAAAAGATAGTTTTTCCGTTTGTTCTATTGCCTGTTGTTTTAATGGCCCAATCAAATAAACAGAAAGAAAAGATTCAGTATGCGAGTTCTTACCAGGCGGGTATTATTGTTGGTAAAGCATATACAACTTATGGTGTGCAGATGATACAGGGCATACGTTATAAAAATGTACAAACCGGTATTGGTGTGGCACTTGATCCTTATGGTTTTAGAACTGTTCCTTTGTTCGGCCATTTTAGTTATGTGATGCATCCGCAAAAGAACAGTGTATATGTATATGGAGATGCAGGCATATCCATTCCATGGGACAATGGTTCGTTACCCGAGAAGTATGATAATTCCACACATGATGACTGGCATAAATTATATGCAGGCTTTTATGCAGAAGGTGGTGCAGGGTATAATATACTTTTCAATAAAAAACGAAATGCTGTTACTATTAATGCAGGATACAGTTATAAAAGATTTACATACGATGAGAATGTGTACATATGGAATGGCATTGGAACTGTTTTACAAACCGACCATTACATTTTTGATTACAGGCGAATAGTCTTTCGGCTGGGTTTTTCGTTGTAAAATTTTTTGATTTTTGTTTTATGCTCAAACTATAATCACACCATTTTGTTAATTTTTAACCACCTAATTTTAATTTTATTCTCACACTTATTAGGCTACCTTTAATTGACTAAATTCAATATTGGCTGTTTGGAATAAAACCAGGCTTATTAATAGATATTTCTGCTGCTCGTAATTTAATTAATACTACAATTATTATTGTTCACTTAAAGGGGTCTGTATGAAAGATGATCGGCAATTGAACAACATGTATTTCCTCCAAAAGAAAATACTGGAATTAACCCAGCAGTATTATAAAGCCATACGAGATAATATTAGTTTCGAAAATCTGAAAACTATATTTATGAAACGAAAAAAGCTTGAAAAGGAACTATTTGAGTTGAAGAATAAAAATAATCCTGATCCGGGAAGCGATAGGGAGAATTCAAGTTTAAATATGAAGGAAGAAATTTCAATGTAAGTCCAAAAATCAGTTGAGTTATTTTCCAGGCTTATTTTCCTTATGTATCTATAAATATATTATGATTCCAGCTCCAGTATTTTTTCAAATAATTGTTCATAAGTGATGTTTGCCTTGGCTATCTTAAGCTGGATATTTTTATAGTCATTTTCCAATTGCTGAAATTTGCTTTTATCAGCATAGTTTTCGGGCCTTGCCAGTTCCAGCTCAATACCGGCTTTGCCTGCATTTAATTCGTTTATCTCTTGTTCCAATTTCTTAAACTGTTTTTGCAAACGTTGCAATTCTTTTTTTTGTTCCCGGGATTGGTTGTTTAATATTTCAGGTTTAGCGTTTAAAATTTCCTCCTGTTTTTGTTCACTTTGTTTTTCTTCAAGCTTTATACTTCGAACATTAAACTTTGAACTTCTGTCTTTCCATTCTGCGTACTCCTTGTAATCACTTTTGAAAACTTTTATTTCATGGTCAATAATTTCCCAGATGGTGTTGGCAGTTTTGGAAATAAAATAACGATCGTGGCTTACAAGAATTATTGTTCCCTCATATTTGTTAAGTGCTTCGGTTAGCAGGTCCACACTATGTATATCCAGGTGGTTCGTAGGTTCGTCGAGTATCAGAAAGTTAGCTTTGCCTGTGATTACTTTTGCGAGAGCCACCCTTGCTTTTTCACCGCCACTCAGCACCCTTATTTTTTTTTCAACATCATCACCGCTAAATAAAAAACAACCCAATAATGAACGCAGCTCCAGTTCTGTTCGACCACTGCCTGCTTCTTTCATTTCATCGAGCACATTGTTATTAATATTAAGCGCTTCTAATTGGTGCTGTGCATAAAAACTTTCCTGTACATTATGTCCCCACACTCTTTCTCCTTCAAAAGGCTCAGTACCCGCTATCATACGCAATAGCGTAGATTTCCCTTTTCCGTTGGCGCCTATCAAAGCAATTTTATCACCACGATTTATTTCTGCCTCACTATTTACAATAATTGTATTATCCCCAAATTTTTTTGTAGCGTGTTTTAATGTTGCAATAATCTTACCCGGTTGCTTATCCACCCGGAAGTTAATGCGCAAATTTGGTCGCTCAAATTCTACCTGTTCCACGCGATCCAGTTTTTCCAGGCG
The DNA here is from genome assembly GCA_036558585.1 of Chitinophagaceae bacterium. GTDB lineage: Bacteria > Bacteroidota > Bacteroidia > Chitinophagales > Chitinophagaceae > DATBFI01. The sequence goes on along the minus strand of DATBFI010000430.1, from coordinate 4,676 downwards.
TTTTATGGCGCTTTGCGCTGCAGCAGCTTTGGTAGCTTTTGCGCGAAAACGTTCAATAAACCTTTCCTGCTGGCGGATATATTCCTGCTGATTTTCGTAAGCTCTTTGCTGCAGTTCTATACGTTGTTGTTTTTCAGTTTCGTAAAATTCATAATTGCCGCCGTAGATATGCAGTTCCTGCTGATACAGTTCGACTATCTTTGTCACCATCCGGTTCAAAAAATATTTATCGTGGCTCACAATCACTACACTGCCTTTATAATGCTGCAAATATTTTTCAAGCCATTCAATAGAGGGAAGATCGAGATGATTAGTGGGCTCATCGAGTAGCAACACATCTGGTTGTTGTAAAATCATTTTTGCAAGCAGCACACGCATGCGCCAGCCCCCACTGAATTCTTTATAAGGTCTTTGAAGATCATTGTTGGCAAAACCAAGGCCCTGTAATACTTCTTCTGTGCGGTGATGAATTGTATAACCATCCAGTGCTTCAAGTTCATGCAGTTTGTTAGAGTATTGGTGCAGCAAAGTCTCCTCCCTGTCTCCTCCGGTAGAGGAGGAGTTTTCTAATTCTTTACCAAGTAGTTCAATTTCTTTTTCTAATTGCTTTACACGTTCAAATGCACCCATTGCAACTTCGAGAATAGAATCATTTGTATCAAAGCTCAGCAGATCCTGGTGCAGGTAACCGATTGTAGTACCACGACTTCTTTCAACACTTCCCGATGACGGCTGGTATTCACCAACAAGCAGTTTAAGCAAGGTGGATTTGCCTGTACCGTTATAGCCGATCAAACCAATGCGTTCACCGGGATGAATATGCCATGTTGCATCCTGCACAATAACACGGGCGCCAAATTCAAACGTTATATTATTTAATCCTACAAGCATGTTGAAAAAATTGCAGCGCAAAAGTAGGCAATAGTCGAGAAGCGGGCTGGTTGATTGGTTAATTAGTTGATAGCCTGTTGACGCGAAGGTTATTAAGTTAATGGCATAGACGTTAATGAGCAGGTTTTTCTTTTATTAGTATCAGTATTTCCCTTTCCATACCCGGTTCCGTATATATAGATTTTGAACGAAAAGTAATTGTCTTGGTCTTCCCCGATTTTGTTTCCATTTGAAATTGTTCTTCTTTAAACGATCTATTTGTTACAATAATACTTCGAATATCTTTTTTGATATCGTCTCTCTTCCAAAAAGGATGATCCAAATCAATTAAACGGTTTCCTTCCCTAAGTGGTGCCTCTATTTCAAACATTTTAATAAAAGCACTGTTCACTTTTACTATTCTCATCAGGCTGTCCAAAACAACCAATCCTGCATCTCTTATTGATTCAAATATTGTGTCAATGAATTCATTGGATTCTGTAAGAAACCCTTCCAATTGTTTTTGAGCATGTATATTTTGAACTACTTTAACAACATAATTTTCTTCTTTGCTTGTACGAACAAAAACAGACTCGCCGGAGGTCCAGATGGGTGTGCCATCTTTGTGTACCAGGTAATTGTCATCACTTGCGAAACCGTATGATTTTACTCTTTGTAATTCTATTTTAGGCTTCCCAGCCTTTTTGTCTTCGTCAGTAAAAAATAAACTAAAATTTTTTTCTGCTACTTCATCATTATTATAACCAAAAGCAATAGTAAAGGCATCATTTACTTTTAATATAAATCCTTCTGTATCCATAATAATTACAGAGTTTTCTTTGGCATTGTTATAAAATGAATCAAAGAATTCAGATGTATCCATCGAATACTAATTTATTGCTTTTTGAATTTTTAAATATAAGGAATTTAATTTTATAGCTTTAGCTCTAAAATATTTACCTCATGAAAAAGAAACCCCTGAGGCTCATAAGCAAAATTTTCATTTTATTGCCTCTTTTGCTTTACTGTTTATTTTTATATGCCCGTAAAAATGATTCACGCGAATATTACCAAATAACTGTTTATCATTTCAAAAGCGCGGCACAGGAAAAAATAATTGACAGCTATTTGCAGAATGCGTTACTACCCGCTTTGCATAAAACTAATATTAGTAAGATTGGTGTATTTAAAGCATTAAGCAATGATACTGCAGCCGATAAACTATTGTATGTTTTTGTTCCGGTTAAATCCCTCGATGAAATAAGCAAAATCAATGATAAGCTAAACGCTGATGCGGCATACCAAACGGCAGGCAGTGAATATATGAATGCTGCTTATAACGCGTCGCCATACACAAGAATGGAAACAATTTTATTATATGCTTTCCCGCTTGCACCAGCAATGAATTCACCCCGGTTACACGCTGCAAATAAAGACCGGGTGTATGAGCTACGTAGTTATGAAAGTGCAACAGAAAAGCTGCACGTCAATAAAGTTCAGATGTTTAACCAGGGTGGCGAGATCGATCTTTTTAAAAGATTAAGCTTTAATGCCATTTTTTATGCGCAGGTAATCGCAGGCAGCAGAATGCCTAATCTCATGTACATGACGAGTTTTGAAAACATGCAGGAAAGAGAAGCGCACTGGAAAGCATTCGATGCTGATCCAACATGGAAAAAACTTTCTGCTATGCCTGAATATCAAAATAATGTTTCACACATTGATATCGTTTTTTTACATCCTGCTGATTATTCTGATTTTTAGGCGGTTGATAGAGTTGGAAAACTGTTGATAATTAAACCTTTTCTGAATTCGGGTATTCCGACTCCTTATGTAATATTATTTGCACTATTTCTACCAATAATAAGGAGGTGCGCGTTGAAAACGATGTTGTGATGATTACTATTGGCCAATATGCAATTTCTAAATTTCAATCAATATGTTACTTATTATTTTGGGGTTTGTTGTGTTTATCATTGGCATAAGCTTTAATCGCGGCCATGAGACCATGAAACGTTTTGGAAACCCGCTGCGGATTATTGGATGCATCATCATACTTATTGGCGTAGTCACTTCCTGTATTATACAAATCGATGCGGGGCAGATAGGCGTTAAAAAATTATTTGGTAAAGTGCAGGATGATGTGCTTGTGAGCGGATTACATTTTATTAATCCGTTGGTGGATGTAGTACACATGGATGTTAAAACGCAGAATTATACCATGAGTGGCATGCATGACGAAGGTCAGAAAGTAGGCGATGACGCAATTCGGGTTTTGACTGCTGATGGTCTTGAAGTAACAATTGACCTTTCCGTATTGTATCGCGTTATTCCCAATGATGCGCCAAAATTATTAAGCCAGACGGGTGCGAATTACGAAGATAAAATTGTTCGTCCTTTAACGAGAACAAGAATAAGAGATAATGCCGTTTATTATGATGCAGTATCCCTGTACTCCTTGAAAAGAGATGAATTTCAGCAACGGATCTTTAAAAGCATTGAAAGAGATTTCAATTCACGCGGATTATTACTGGAACAACTGCTGGTTCGCAACATAACACTGCCTCAAAGTGTAAAAGCGACGATTGAACAAAAAATAAATGCAGAGCAGGATGCACAAAAAATGCAGTTTGTTTTGCAAAAAGAACGGCAGGAGGCAGAACGTAAAAGAGTGGAAGCGCAGGGTATTGCAGACTACCAGCGCATCATAAGCGAAAGCCTTACCGACAGGCAGCTGCAATATGAAACTATTAAAGCACAGCTCGCAATAGCGCAATCCCCCAACGCCAAAATAATCATCATGGGCAGAGGAAATACGCCGGTAATTCTTGATACAAAAGATAACAAATAATATTATCTGCTTAGCCGGGAATGCTGCAAGGCATTTTGGGGGCCTTCAGCCAGGCGGGCATTCAACCCGGCAGGAAGCGATTATCTGTGATCAACTTATTTTGTTCTGCCCAGCGCATGCGGTAAGCATTTATTGCAGTAGTTCCTAACTTCTTTATAAGGCGGTAATTTACTACGATACCTACAGGCGCCCCTATAACCGGAACAAGTTGTGCCATCTTTGCAAGATCAATATAGTCACGGTACTCCTGCTGCAAACTTCTCCAGTCGAACTCGTGAATATCTTCAGGTAATTGTTTGCTTTGATCGTTCCAGTTAATCATTTTCAGATAAATACTCCGGCGATGTTCATGGCTCGAAAAGGCGAGTTGGAAAATATAAAGAATATAAACCCTTTCTTTGTAATCACTCACGTAGCAGCCATAAAGAGATGCAATTTCAAAAAGCAATTTAAGTTTTAAACCAAGTAATAAAGGAAAATCGGCAAGACCAAGCAATATACCACCGGCGCCGGTAATGCCGCCTTCTGCCGCTGCCGTAGTCTTATAAAATTTGATCCTTTCATCTACTCGTGCTTCTCTTACCTCGAGAGATGCATTTTGCAAAGGTTTTCTGGTAGTGATCTCTGCACCAAATAATACTGTACGTATCATTTGTTTTATTGCAGTTGTAATGACCTTGTGAACTTTTTCAGGTATAATGCGATTCATTTTATCCTGCATGCGCTTTGCCATCTTATTAAAGAGGGTTGCCTTATGCTGCATTGCTTTTTGCCATGCTTTCAATTCATGAAGTGCTTTTTCTTCATATTCATTCCCGGTGCTTTTCATGCAACAAAGTTAGCAAGATATGATGGTTATAAGGTATGGCCAGAGTCAATAATTAGAAGAGAATAAAAATAGAAAACTGTTCGATTAATTATTTCATCGTTCAGTATACCCTGTTAATATTAACCC
>DATBFI010000429.1:0-4225 GCA_036558585.1 Chitinophagaceae bacterium | reverse complement strand
TTTGCTTTTTTGTTTTGTATCGAGCATATCGAGCAATTTTTGAATGCGAAGCGATGCTTTTAATGATTTCTGTTCTTTTGCACGATTTACAGCTTGAACCAGTTCGTCCTTGTCAACCGGTTTAAGCAGGTAATCGAGTGCACTATGCCGTATTGCACGAATGGCATATTCATTATATGCTGTAGTAAATATGATCTCGAAATTTGAAACAGTACATTGCTCAAGAAATTCAAACCCATTCATACCGGGCATTTCAATATCGAGAAAAATAATATCGGTTTTTTGTTTTTGAAGTAATGCAATGGCATCCCTGCCGCTAAAGCAAAAGGCGGTTACCTGAACATCAGCACAGTATTTTTTTATCAATGAATGAAGCACTTCACAGCAGTGCTCTTCATCATCTACGATTATGGCGGTCATTTAAAATATTTTTTAGCATGATGAGTACTCTTGTCCCCGCTACGCTGTCTCCATTCATTATATCGGTTACTGACACCCTAATGTCTGTATTGTATGTTTTATTAATAATGTCAAGCCGCTCTGCTGTGATCTTCATACCATGTGATTTTTTATGCGAATCAAACCTGCTTCTTAGCTTTATTGCCTCATCCCTCCCTATGCCGTTGTCTTCAATTTTTATATACAAAATCTCATCCTCCTGCAGTAAATGTAATTGGAGCATACCACCTGTCTGGGTGCGATGAAGTAATCCATGCCATATCGCATTTTCTACATAAGGCTGCATGATCATGGGCGGCACCATAATAACAGAAGATTTTACATCAGGTTCTATACAAATGCTGTAAGAAAAACTATTTTTTAATCTTACAGCTTCAAGTTCAATATACAGCTGCAAAGCCCTGATCTCACTTTCAAGCAGCACCCACTCTTGTCTTGAATTGTCAAGTATCATGCGCATAAGCTGTGAGAACTTGGTTAAGTAGGCTGACGCTTTTTCTGTATCGTTTTTGAGTATAAAATTATTGATGGAATTAAGACTGTTAAACATAAAATGAGGATTCATCTGCGCACGCAGTGCCTGCATTTCTGTTTCAGCCGCTCGTTGTAACGTGTGCATGAGTTCGAGTTGAGTTTTTTGCTTTTCCTCTTCTGTTTTTGCGCGCATTATTTTATTGGCACAAAGGGAGGCGATGGTTGTAAGTATGGAAAGATGTTTTTGAGTAAAAAAATTTTTTTTCGAATGTTCACTGTCAATCACACCAAGTACTTTTCCATTGTATATAATTGGTACAGATATTTCTGAGAAGCGTCTTACATCATCTATTACATATCTTTCATCTTGTAAAGTATCTCCTATAATTTCAGCTTTGCCGTTGAATGCGACGCTTCCGCATATTCCTTTGCCCAATGGCAGCAGCAACGGGTTTATTATTTTATTCTCATCTGTTGTTTTTGGCCCCCAGGCAGCTTTTTGAATCAAAACTTTTTCATTTTCATCGAGCAGGTACACTACACAATCTTCAAAATGCAGGCGGCTGATGCAATTACGTGTAACATCCCATAAAATATCTTCCACCGTATTTTGTTCATTCATAGATGATGCAAAATAATTGATGGCTTTTTCCGTTTCGAGTTGATCTTTTTGTTGTTGTAGTTTCTTATTACGCTGATAAAAAAAATAAGTTACTGATCCAACTAATATTAATGCAGAAATGGTCAAAAAGATCCATCCTCTCCACCATGGATTTTTTATGTGTATCGCAACCGGGTTAATTGCATTTACCCATTGCAATCCATTGCGGGATGCTCTTACTTTGAATACATAATCTCCCGGTGCCAGATTACTGAATATCACCTGGCGCGGAGAACTTGTTTTTTCCCACTCGCTGCCTGAACCTTCAAGTTTATATTCATACAGTATGTTTTTACTGCTGTATAGATCTATAGCAGAAAAAGAAAACAACAACGTGTTATGTGAAAAAGGCAAAGACATGTTTTGCGGAAATGCAAAAACATGGTTCTTTTTATCTTCACTTAATGACGTGATCATTACCTGAAGTGGCACCTGCAGTTGTTGCAATTTTTCAGGATAAAAAAAGTTAATTCCTTCCTGGCTGCCCCATAATATCTCTCCCGAATCTGTTTGCAGGTAAGCAACACCCCTGAAACCTGTATTGCTTAAACCGGCGCTTTCATCATACACGTTAAAAATATTATCAGCGGGTTTATATTGTACCAGGCAATTATCATTAGCTATCCAGATATTGCCATTTTTATCTTTCAGCAATCCATCACATTTTTCATTCTTTAATCCATTGTACTGGTTGAAAATTTTTATTTGTTTTTGACGAGAAAGCTGATTTAAACCCGATCTTGTGCCGATATAAATATTCCCCGCATCATCGTCAGCAAAACAAAAAACATTGTCATGTGATAAACCTTTTTGTGTATTGAATTCTTCAAGTGTATTTTCTGTGGCATTATAACAGAAAGCCCCATTGTTTGTTCCAATCCATATTTCATTTTTATTACGAAACCAAACTGTATTGCAAGGAACGCTGATAAGTTTTTTTAATAGAGAATAATCGGCAAGCCCCCTGATCTCAAAATTTTTTGGGTCAATGATCGTCAATCCTTTTGGCATTGAAATCCACAGCTTACCATCAAAAGGAGATAAGGCTATCTGGTTGATATAATTGCTTTGTAGATGTGCTGTTCTGCTGTTATTTGCTGAAATATATTTTACTGGCTTTTTGTTTTTGTCAAGAACAATAATCCCATACCGCGATGTTCCCACCCAAAGCTTTTTATCCTGGTCAAAACATAGTGTTCTCACTTCTTCTGCACCATTCAGTGGATGTCCGTCTATATATCCATACTCATGAAACTCTATCTTATTTTGTTTGCGGTCCCATTCAATTAAACGGCTTTGAGAGGCCAGCCAATAATTTCCATCAGCAGCCTGCACAATTGTATTGATGTACCCATCAAAAACTGCTCCCGTTACATTATCCTGGAACGCATGCTTTTGTCCTGCGAGTTGAAGATTTACATTGAAATAATTTAAACCAGCGGTACGTGTAGTGACAAAAAAATATTTGCCACTGTCAGTATAAACATAAAAGGTGTTGTTAGCAGAAATAGATCGGTCGTTTAATGGATCATGACCGTAATGAAATAATTCTTCTGAGCTTATATTAAATACATACACCCCTGCGTAACCGGAAGTCATAATAAATTTTTCACCGATAAGTCGTCGAATGCTTAGCAGGCTGCTATTGATCTTTTGCCCGTACTGATCTTTTATATTACTGTAATCACGTATAATTTTGTTGCTGTGTAAATTTATTTTCTGTAAAGATTTTGTTTTATCAGAAGTTACCAGTACCTCACTGTCATTTAAACGTGCTGCGCCTATAATGCCCGGCGCTACTATATTGTGGAGTACTTTTAATTTTGCTGCATCAAAAAGACAAAGCCTGTTGCTGCCACTAAAAAGTATTTTGTCTTCATCCCAGTTACGCCATCGTACAAAATTTTTTTTCAGCGCTGTATCCTCATTCCATTTTATTCTTTCAAAAACCAGTTTATCCTTGTCTTTTTGTTCGTAAAGTTTACTGCCATTTATAAAAAGAATTCCACGGCTTTGGCTCTCCAGCAGGTAAAAATAATCCTGCGGCATATGTTCTTCCCTGATTTCAATTTTTCTGAATTGCATGTGTTCATCCAACATACAGGCAGTATTATCACCTGTGCTTATCCATAAGCGATTCTTTTCGTCACATACAATAGAACGGATATCATTACTCCCTAATTCAGGAAAATCTTTTTTAAAAAAAGTACGTACAGTAAATCCATCGTAACAATTTAAACCATTTGCTGTACCCACCCATACCAATCCATTCTTGTCGCGGGCAACCGTATTTACAAGATTATTGCTAAGGCCGTTTGAAGTATTTAAATGAAAAAATGAAATTTCCTGTGCTGCTGATTGTTGCGCTACTAAAAAAGTAAGTATGATCAAAAATTGCGCGTAACTATTTAACTTCTGTATACAGAAAGAAATTATTTTTTTGGTCCATGATGGAACGCACAGGTTAGGCTTTTGTTGCGTCGTCCTGCATATGCGGGATTCATCTGCTGATTCTTTATTGAACATACAAGAGGTTAGTATGTAAGACACATTTTCCAGATAAACAGCTTGTATTGAAAGTTACAGATTTTACTTGCAGCTTTTGATTTATCACTACATCCCGGAACAGAA
>DATBFI010000428.1:0-4189 GCA_036558585.1 Chitinophagaceae bacterium | reverse complement strand
TTGGTTCCGGCCATATTCTGTAATGTTACATTCAGAGATGTGGTTGAATCATAAGCATGTAAACCGGGTGATTCATTATATGAAGCATAAGAAAAAACAAAGGAGGTTGCCGAAGACCGCCTTCTATATGATATGACGGGCGGGGAGGCGGGTGACCACCTTATACGACAAAGCTTAGGTGACCATGTAAGATAATCGTCTATCGTAGATACCGAACCCACTTCAATTTCTACATGCGGAAGATCAGGCTGAATAGGAAACGTTTCGTTTGGTATCATTAGGGCCTTCCTTGCTAACACAACTTCATTGCATGAAAGACCGGCAGTGGCAATTTCAATAATTGTTGTTTTATCCATTATATTGGTAACATTACCTTTTATATAAAAAGTAAACCAACTGCCATCTTCAGGCAATATTGCAAACATAGAAGCCAAACCCGGGTCAGGATCACCAGTTACCGAAAAAGTGAGGTTCGGCCTGTCTATTGGATTGCGGAGTTCAACTGATACGCCACCCGGAAAATTGGTATTGCCTGAAGAATTAGTAAAATTTATAACACGTGCGCTGCACACCGTATAATTTGCAGTGCTTCCATAATCATCATGATTGGAGGCCGTATTGTTAATCTGAACTTCCACTATGGGCAAAGGGCTATCGGGACAGGTAGGAATAACTGCATCAGCGCTTTGACCATAAATGCTTATTGAGCTTATGATAAGGATAGGGAGAAGTATGTATTTCATAAACAGTGTTTGTTTTATAAGGGAACCAATAACGGATTTATAATAAACATAGTGGTTTGACGAAGGACACTTAAAAGGAGGATTCAATGGTTCTTAATCAGGATAGTAGGGATACAAAGTATTATAGATGCAATAATAACTTCTATTGCGGGAAAAAAACAAAAACTTAGCTTAAACTTACCTTATTCTTTTCAGGGTGGCAGAAAATGTACATGAAGTTCCGGTTCTTAAATATAAGTAATTAAATGTATATAGTTCTGATTTTCTTTTAACAATAATTCATAACTGTTCACTTGCCCGCATCCATCTAAGCAGGTTATAAGGAAATTATTAATACATAATAATCATCTGCCAATGAAATTGCAACTCAGTAATTACTTATAGGGTGACGTCAAAAATACTATTATCAATTGTTGATAAAATGCTTTGCCGTTTTCTCTTTAATGATTTTATTTTGAGGTGTCATGTGTTTATACATTGCATCATTAAATTCGGGAAGCAACGGCAACTGCTATTATATCGGCAATGATAACGAAGCCGTATTAATTGATGCAGGTCTTTCATGCAGGGAAACAGAAAAGCGCATGAAGCGGTTAGGACTGCTGATTAAAAATATAAAAGCTCTTTTTGTTTCGCATGAGCACGCAGATCATATATTCGGTATTCCTGTGCTTGCAAAAAAATACCAGCTTCCTGTTTATATTACCACATCCACACTGCTGTACAGCGGTTTTAAAATTGATAAACATTTGATCGTGCCTTTCCGCACTTATGAACCTGTAAACATCGGCGCACTTTCCATAACGCCTTTTCCCAAATTTCATGATGCAAGCGATCCGCATAGCTTTATGGTGGAAGGAAACTCAGTTAAGGTAGGAGTGTTTACCGATATAGGGATAGCCTGTGACCATGTGACCATGCATTTTAAACAATGCAATGCTGCTTTTCTTGAAGCAAATTACGATGAGCAAATGTTAGCAACAGGCAGGTACCCTTACTATCTTAAAGAACGTATAAAAAGCATTAAAGGGCATTTGTCCAATAACGCGGCCTTGCAGTTATTTACATCACATAAGCCCTCCTGGATGAGCCATCTTATCCTGTCGCATCTTTCAAAAAACAATAATCGCCCGGAACTGGTGCAACAGTTATTTAATAAGCATGCCGGTACCACAAGAATCATTATTGCTTCACGATATTCAGAGACAAGTGTTTATCAAATCAATAATATAAGTGAGCCTCTTGTCCATTCCGGTAGGTCAGTAAACCAAAAGCCTTTACAGCTTTCTTTCTTTGAGTCGTAATCCTCGTGTCCTTAGTTTAATTTTTCGTAATAAAAAATTATTGAAAACACACCGGGAGATCTTGAATTTAGGGTGACGTACATTACTTAAAAATATTTCTTTCTCATAGTTATAGTCCTTTATTTTTGATTGTTGTTGCATAACCTGTTTTCAAAAAATCTAACACTGTCTGCCATGAAAAAAAATCACTTCATTTTTATTTTATCGCTTGCCTTATTTGGCAAAACCTTCGGGCAAAAAGATTTAACAGATAAGCAAATACTTGATTTGTACAAAGAGCTTAGAGTTGCAGATGTTTCAGACGGAATGGATAGAGCAGGTTTAAAAGATATGGGCTTGATGGATCAGCGCATACAAGCATTGTGGAAAGATATTGATAGTTTTAAACACCAGTTCCGCGGTATCGCTGTTACTGCAAGATATGTACCTACCAACCGCTATGTGCCCAATAACTTAACGCCTGAACAATTTTCGAAGTGGGAAGGTGAATGGTATGAGAAGATATCTCCTGAAACATTTATAGATTCTATAAAACCCGGAACTGTGGTGGTGATAGACAACCAGGGCGATGGTGATGTAGGCTCAGTAGGTTCTTACAATGCTTTGGCATGGGTTCAAAAAGGGGCAATCGGTATTGTGAGTGCAGGTGGAATAAGAGATAATGATGAAATTATTAAAGAAAAAATTCCGGTATATCTTGATCTTTTACACAGAGGTCGTGGAATAAGACCGGGGCGTAATGAACTGGAATCAATAAATAAACCTGTTGTGGTGGGTGGTGTGTTAATAAAGCCCGGAGATGTAATAGTGGCTGATGGGGACGGCGTAATTGTTGTGCCACGGGCTTTTGCAGAGCCTGTTGCAAAAGCAGCACAAAAAATTTTAGACGACGATAAAAATGCGAGATCGAACCTGTATAAGGAACTGGGCAGAAAACCTGACCAAACGGTGCTACCATCAAAACAATGATGGTTCAACTATTAAAGCCCATCATATTACAAGCGAAAATAAATTTAGTAACATTCGTTATGCTGAACAATCCAACTCGTCTTTTGGATTAGCATCTCCTGGCAAAAATCTCTTTCAATTCTACGTTATATTATTGGAGGGAGTATTATTGGAGCGGACAAGAGCATGAACTATCCTGAGATCTGTTCAGGACAGGATGACGTGCGTAATGCTGAACAGTTTGAACCTCGTTCCAAATCAACATTTCCCCGGCAAAAAAATTTTCCGCTCCGTGCTAAACTCATTACTTGCATGCAATATTTATTTTACGCCACTATTATCATCCCACCATCCTTTCATTTTTCTTATATAAAGAATCTGACCGGTGTGATAGGCATTATGCGTGCCGATATGAGCTATGCTTGAATACCATTTGGCAAGTTTGTTTTCATCTGCGGCTTGCACCGCATTTTCCCATGCTGTGAGTATGCTGTCTAATCGCTGTATCGTTGTATTCCATGTGCTGGCATTTACAGGCGTAAATGTTTCTTTATTATTTCCATCAAAAGGATCGGGCTTTAAGCCCTGAAATTTGTCAAGCAATTGCTTATTCCAGAAAATAAGATGCGTGGTCAGTTGGGCGATAGAATGGTTATTGCTGTTGTCTTTCCAGTTTGCCTGTTCAGGTGTAAGACCTGCAACTGCAAGAGAAGGTGGAACAAACCAGTCCTTTACATTATGCGTTGTTTTAAGTTGTTCCAGCAAGATGGATTTTAGTGTAGGTGCAGAATCGTTTTGCCCATAAGAAGTGGTTATTATAAAAACTAAAATCGGGGTAATGAATTTTTTCATACTCGAGTATTGATTAAATAATGAAATAATGAATTTATAGAAAGCTACATTAATAATTTAAATTACTATCACGGTTTTTATATAAGTGGTGAACAATGCCGATACTAAACCTGCGGATAGCTTATGGATAATTCGCGATGAGAGCGTAAAGAAAGAGACTGTATCAAAAGCCCGTCATTGCAATGATAATAATTGAACTTTTTAAGACCATCTCTTTCTTACAGCAATTCAATTTGTTGAGTATACCGGAGAAATGCTATTGCATTAATCTTTTCGTTTTCTTATCTTTCCTTGTAAATCCCTGTGCATGTCTCAAATCCGTCAACTTTCAGCAATCATGTT